>CALWJU010000032.1 GCA_944381105.1 uncultured Clostridia bacterium
CTTTATTGAAAATGTGATAGATAAATTTTTAATATCTCAATTCAATATTCCAGAGAATTTAGAACAACTATCTAGCAAAATCTACGAATTACACAAAAAGAGAGTTGGAAACAATAACTCTTTAAACGCACTAAAAAGCGAATTGCAAAGAACCAACACTGCCATTTCAAATATTATGATAGCAATAGAGAAAGGCATACTCACCGAAACCACAAAATCTCGACTTGAAGAACTTGAGAAACAAAAGAAAAACCTTCAAGAAAAGTTAGTCATCGAACAATCCAAAGAACGCTACGAACTAACAAAAGAAGATATCCAAAACTTTTTCAAATATACAATAAAGAAATGCCCAGACAGAGCAATTGAGATTTTCATAAGGCAGATTAAAGTGTATGATAACAAGATTGAAATATATCTTAACTATTCCATAAACCAATCACAAACCATCGAGCAAACATCTAAAAAACTATTTACCGAAACCCACACCACCCAACGCACCTTTAAAGGTGGAACAACAAGAACGTATGCCAAATCCTATGATGTTTATGTTGTTATATAGCAAAGAAAAAAGAGTATGTTTTAAGATAAAACCTAATTTATACTCTTTTCTTTCTCTAAAAATACCGCTAGTTTCAAAATTATTTGACTAATGGTGTTTTTTTAGTTTAAAATACATAATACAATTACGTTATCTGACAAAAATGTTGAAGTTATATAAATGTTTTTAAAATTTTTATCCAATATTTTATTAACTTGTTTAGATAAATTTAAATGTATATTAGTACCTTGACAATCTATCTCAATGTCAAGTGGAGTTACATATTTTGAAAAACCTGTGCCAAGCGCTTTAACAAAGGCTTCCTTGATTGAAAAATAAAGGGCAAGATTTTTTATATCATAATCTTGCGATTTTAAATCTTTCAATTCTTTTTTTGTGTATATTGTGTCTAAGACATTTAACTTTGATTTTATCCTATTAAAACGAGCAATCTCAACAATATCAATACCTACTTTCATACTTTTATTGTAACAAAAATTATTCAAATAAAAAAATGTTTTTGAAAATAAACAACAATATAGTACAATTCAAACCTTTTATTTGGTAAAAAAATGGTTAGTTAAAATATGTTAGCATATTTTAGTTTGCTTTTTATCCATAATATGTTAAAGTATTTTAGAGGTATTTTATGAAAAAGTTTGCTATGACAATCATATTTGGTTTTGTTTTTATATGCTCTCTATTTTTATTAGCATGTAACGAAGAGACGGTATATGTAGAAAATATATCTATGCCTGAAAATATCGAATTGTTTAAAGGTCAATCAATGGTTGTTGATGTAGATGTAATTCCAAGTACGTCAAATGATTATACTATAAACTTTACAAGTTCGGATAATAACATTGTAGAGATAATAAACAGCAGTGGTAACAAGGTGCGAGTTAGAGGTGTAAACTATGGTGATGCTATCATTACGTGTACTGTAACAAATAATTCAGGAGAAAAAATAGAAGATAGTTGCATTGCAAGAGTAACTGACGGAGAAATTTATGCTATTAGTATTGATGAAAATAGTTTAGATTTAGTGTATTATGAAGGACAAACCTTTGAGTTAGGAGATGTCGACGTATACGTATGTTATCAAAGTGGGGTTAATATTCTTCTTGAAGAAAGTGAATATGAAATAGATATTCCGAATCCTCTGACAATTGGTGCAGTGCTGACGATTTATTATGAAAATTTTACAGATGAAATAGAATTAAATGTAGTTGAGGACCAATTATTAAGAATTGAGATAGTAAACTTACCAGATAAATTAAACTACATGGTGGGCGAGACGTTTGACTCAACAGGGTTGGAAGTTGAAAGTGTTTGGGCAAGTGGGAAGCGTGAAGAAATTAAAGATTTTACCATTGAAGACAGTCCGCTTGAATATGAAGATAGTTCAATAACAATAAATTATCAAGAATTTTCAGTCGATATTGATATTACAGTGAATACAACTTATAGAGTGTCAGATTATAGCCAGTTACAAGGCATTATTGATATGGCGCAAGATGGAGAAAGTATATTGATATCGGGGTGGCATAATAATGTAAACACTATCTATATACCTGCCTCTAAAAATTTAATTATAATTGGTGCCACAGATCAACAGGTGTCAATCACTCCAAGACAAGACACTCCTGCCTTTATTATTACTGGAAGTGAGGGGAGTTTAACACTAAATAATATAACTTTCATTGGCGGTGATGCAGAGACTATGATAGATTATGAACAACAAGAAAATGATGTAGACTTAATTTTAGAAGATGTGCAATTCCAAACTTTATAAGAAAATTTTTGTTTAAAATTGAAATTATCTTCAAAAAAAATTATAAAAAACCATCAATTTTTTAAATTTTAACTGAAATATCATAAAAATATTTGCAATTTCCTGAGGAACGTGTTATATTTTTAGTGTAAGTTATTATACTAATACAAAGAAAAAATTGTGGACAAGGTCTTGTTTATGATTTTTTTGAGTATGTGGTCATTAATGACAGGTTGGGTATGGGTAAGTTTGTTGTCATCTCACAAACTTCTGGGAAGTAAAAAAAATAAAAAGGAGAGAAAAAATGTCATCAAAGAAAAAACTTACAATTTCAATTATTGCACTTGCACTTATTGTTATTGCTGTTGTAGTTGCAGTTACTGTTGTTTTCGCTGCACGTGAGACAAATTTCGGTGGTGATTTCGATGGTGGATACACTGCTGACCACGTAAATGCAACAATTACAGGACACTATGCAATTGTTAGTAGTGATGTAGAAATTGAAAACATTGAAGAAGAATGGGTTCAACTTACAGTTGCAGGTGCTGAACCTGCAAATACTATCACATTCGATGATACTATTGAAACAGGAGATCCAGGTGCAACTCAAAATTTTGACGAAGTATCAGGTTTGGTACTTACCGCAACTGAAAGCAAAGTAGTTTTCAGATATACTATTCAAAACACAGGTAGTGAAGGAGATAGTTTTACTATTGTAGGAACTCAAAACGGAACATTCGGCAATATGACAGTTGATTACTTCTATCAAAATGGCGCAGGTGCTGTAACCGATCTTAAAACAACTGAACCAGACGGAACTACAACCAACGCTCTTACAATCAACAACGGAGAAACTTACTATGTATATGTTACAATTACTATTACCGACTTAGATGAAAATGCTTCATTTGACGGTGGTGTTAATTGGACTCTTTCAGGAGTTTCTGCTGACTAATAAAAAATAAAAAAAGTGGTACTCTAAGATATGAGATGACATCTTAGAGTACTTAATTTTAATAATAGACTTGAATTATCATAACGAGGTTGACATGTCAGATTTACAAGAAATAACGATTGTAGAGGATGATAGTGTTGAGCGTACAATAGCAAAAGTTGCAACTAAACTTAATTCAAAATATAGCAAAAAAAGAAAAGTTAATGAATGGATATTAAAAGAATTAACAGGAGTTAAGAAAGTTGTTTCAGTACTGCTCAACATTCTTTTTGTTATAGTTATTTTTTGTGCTGGACTGTTAACGATTTCATGTATCGTATCAAGAGCAAATGGTACAATACCTACATTTGCTGGTTATAGCCTTATGCATATATCAAGTGGTAGTATGGAGGCTAGCGGTTTTGAGGTTGGAGAAAATATCGTCGTAAAAGCGGTAAATACAGATACTTTAAGAGTGGGCGATGATATTGCTTTTTATGTTTATGACAATAGTTATAATGACTTTGATCTTTCAAATGTAGATTTACTTGATTTAGAAGATACAGACGCTAAAACCAATATTACTTTTGCAAATTTCTTTGGCTTCCAAAGTCAAGCAATCAAAGAAGCAGCAAATGCTGGAAGTAGAATTGTCTTTCATCAAATTTATGCAATATATGAGGACGAAAATGGAGAAAGATGGTTTGAGACAAAGGGTACTTCAAATGCTGGTATAGACGTTTGGAGAATTAATGAGGTATATGTAATTGGAATTTATGATGATTCAGGTTTTGGACATACAATGGCACTTATTTTAAATTCACTTACAAATAATTCAAATTTTCTTTTGTTATTAATGATACCTTTTGCTATCTTTACCTTGCTGATTGTCTATAATATAGTTAGAGATTTGCAAAAGGCAAAACTTGAACTTGATGTTGTAGAGGAAAAAAGAAAACTTACAGATGATATTTGCGTCAAATATGGGATAGGCTATTCAATGGATACTAAAACCAAATACAAGGTTTTAGCACAAGCCAACGACGAAGAAAAACAACAATATATATCGCTACTTTGGAAAGATGGCTCAGCACCAAGTAGTATTAGAAAATATGTTATAAAAAAACAATTGTACCTATCTGGTATGAAAAAACTTTTAAATCTAAATCGTGAATGTGAAAAAATGTTTAAAGATGGCGAAAAGCCAAATGATATAGCAAAATATTATATAAAAGAAAAAGAAAAGATTTTAAATGAACAGAGTAGAAAAGAGAAAAGAGTTAGAGATTTAAGAAAGAAGATGATGGACACAGAAATCAAAAAAGAAATCATTAAATAGATAAAACTATATTCTCTAATTATTAGAAAAAACGAGGCGAGGATGAAACTGGGCAGAAAAACATTAAATATTGTATATGTAACATTATTTTTAATCACAATTACTCTTTCTCTTCTTGTGATTGCTTTTTCTGCTCTTAATTCATATTTTAACAACCCTATTCAAATTTATTACCCTGCGGATATAAGCAGTGGAGGAACTCTTAACCAAGCTATAAAATTAACATCCGATTATCAAGACGAAGATTCAACTGTAACAAGAGTTGTTTTTGATTACTATACTGACTATCAAATTGTAGATGACGGAGAACAAGAAACAGTGCAATGTTCATATATCGAAAATGGTCAAAATGTTATAGAGGGCGTAACTGGTAATTCAATAAGTTGGGACTCTGTAACAGTTGATCTATATCGAGTAAACGTGTCGGGGGGGGGTAACAATATACATTCTCTCGACAGATGATATAATAGCAAGTCCAAATATGAGTTATGCTTTTTATTATCTTACAGCACTTAAAGAAATTGTGTTTAACAATTTTCACGTAACAAACGCAACTAATAATTTAAGTAATTTCTTTGCTCGTTGCGACTCGCTTACCACATTTGACATCTCAGATTTTGATACCTCAAATGTAACTAATATGTCATACCTTTTTGCAAACACGCAAGTTGAAAGTCTTGACTTAACCTTTCTTGACACCTCTTCTGTTATAAACATGAGTTATATGTTTTGGAATTGCACACAACTTAATAATTTAATTATACCATTTAACACCGAAAATGTAACCAATATGCGCAGTATGTTTGGAGAATGTACATCACTTACAAGTCTCGACCTGTCTTCATTTAATACTAAGAATGTTACCGATATGGGTGGGGCACTTTCGACTATTTATCATAACGGCGGAACATCATATTCGGACTATGGAATGTTCGGAGGATGTTCATCGCTTACAAGCCTAAACCTTGACAATTTTAATACCTCTCGTGTTACAAATATGGAGTATATGTTTTCAAATTGTACATTGCTTGAAGATATTGATTTGTCAGGTTTTGATATGAGCAGTGTTACAGACATAAGTGGTATGTTTTCATACTGCAATTCATTAACCAATGAAAGTATTGAGACAATTAGAAATTGGAATACAAGCAGTGTAACAGATATGGGTACGTCAACATGGCTTTCACAGGGAGTTTTTGGTTTCTGCGAAAATCTTACGACTATCGATTTGTCAGGCTGGGACACATCTAATGTTACTACAATGTCGGCAATGTTTACAAGTTGTACAAACCTGGAAAGTGTTATTTTGGGGGATGGCTGGGATACAAGCGAAGTAACAACTATGGTTTCAATGTTTAACAACTGCTCATCACTTACAGAAAATGGTATAGATTTATCTAAATTTAACACAGAAAGTGTGGTAAACTTTGGAGTTTTTCAAGGCACGCCTGCATATGGAATGTTTAACGGATGTTCATCGTTTGTAAATATAGACCTTTCTAATTGGAGTAGTGCAAATACAGAAAGTGTTTTAGGAATGTTTTTTGGCTGTTCTTCACTTGAAAGCGTAACTTTTGGCGAGAACTTTACCTGCGACAATGTTGAAGATTTTAGAGGAATGTTTGGAGGATGTTCGTCCTTAGAGGCAATAGATATTTCTCACTTTAACACATCTAGTGCCTTATATATGGGTGGAACTATGTGGGGCAGATGGATGGATGTGTTTTCAAATTGCTCCTCACTTAAAACAATTATTTACGGAGAAGGTTGGGATACAAGCAATATTACAAGTTTTGAAAGGATGTTTGCAGGATGTTCATCCTTAGAGACAATAGACCTATCTTTGTATGATTTTTCAAATAATACAAGCACCTCATATTTCTTCTATAACTGTTCATCTCTTACTGACATTAATACACCACTATCTTATATGGATACATCGAGAGTTACTAATATGTCCTATATGTTCTATGGTTGTAGTAGCATTAATACAATAGACCTCTCACTAATAGACACCTCACGTGTTACTAACATGG
>CALWJU010000033.1 GCA_944381105.1 uncultured Clostridia bacterium
GTCGAACTTGCTTGCAAGAGTGAGACTGATGGTTTTACATACTATGTGATGAACACAATTTATTGTGTTTTTGCGTTTAGCAAAATTAAAATTTAACTTGCTTAAATTTTAACATCACATAGTTTATTTTATAATTCTTTAATGTAGAAACTTTACTCAATAAGCATGCTGACATGCTCTGCATCAATGCCTAAACTTTGTGTTGCTTTGATAACTCTGTGGTCATCTTCGATAAGAAAGGCAGTTTCATCGCTAGAAAGTATCTTTTTAATTTTATTGCCTTTTAAAAAGTGTTTGTTATCGCTGGTGTAATTTTCATTTGATAGCACAATAATAAAAATATTTTCTGGTATTATAAAAGGTGCAAATTTTCTTAGCCACTCAATCTTCTCTTCTTTTTGCTCTTGATAGTGGCAATTGCTTAAAATACAGACTTCAACGTTTGGAATTTTACTTAACCTCTCCATAACTTTCAAAACGGTTTTTATCGGTCTTTTATCAAGGAAAAGTCCCTTTTTATTTGTAAGAATATCATTTTTCTCTCCACTTTTAAACTCGGCACATGTTCCGTCCATGTCAAAGAATACTTTTACCTTTTTGGTCTTTGCCATTTCTAAAATCTTATCAAATAAAATCATATTTTCTCCTTTGTAATATAACATTTATTTCAAAACTCAACTTAAATAAACTCGCATAGCGTTTTTATTTACTTAAAAAATAGACAACTTTTTTTATTTTACTTTTATAAATAGACAATCTTTTCTATTTGCTTAATTAAATAGACAACTTTAAAGAATATCTTTTAATTTATTTCAATTACCTGTCCTTGATAGGTTTCATTTAGCCCAGATTCTTTAATAAGAGGGAGGGTGAGAGTAGACAGATGCACAGGATAGAAAGATACATCTTTGTACTCATTCGATAGAGTTTTGACCTCATCAATTGTCAGATGTTTGAGATTTTTTTGTATATTTGAGGTGTCAATAAAGACCGCCTTGCTTTTCTTGATGATTTTTATTAGGCTGTTGCACATGCAACTATCTCCTGAAAAACCAACCTTTATAGTGTCGTCGTCAATCACATATCCATAGGCGTCAAGACTACCATGTGTCATCTTATATGACCTAATTTTATATTTTCCGAGATTAAAAGTCTTGCCATTTTCACACTCTTTTATCTCAAATTTTTCTTCCACATAGTTTTTAAGATGAGGCACGTCAAAGGCGTTAAATAGTGAATATAGCCTTTCTCTGCAACCCTTAGGTGCGACTATCACATACTTTTTATCCTGTCTTGCAAGCACATCAACCAAAAGGTGTAAATCGGCAAAGTGGTCGGAGTGAAAATGCGAGATTAGTATATATTTTACGTTGTCGAGGCAATAGTCGTTATAAAGTGTTTTAAAACTTCCTTGTGGCACATCAAGGATAATGTCATCATTTATTATGTAACTTGTTGCTAGGTTTTTAGTCCATGTGCAACAATTTCCAACAAGAGTAACTAACATAATTCATCCTTTTATTAAAAATTATAAACAACAAAATTATTATTAAATAAAGGTAATGCAAAAATAGAAGTAATACAATAGGTAAAATGAATATTATCTTATAGGTTTAGAAAGGTATAAATTTATAGCAAATCTCAGACCTATAAATTTTCTAAGGCTGATAATTTATGCTTTTCGACATAATTTTCAACTTTTTTGTGCAAATTTTATATTTTTTATTGTTTTTTAGCACTTTTATATATTTTTTAAGAAAATAATTGTAGTAAAAAATTAGATATACGCCGAGTGCGACTGTTATAAGTCCTATTGCCATTCCAAAGAGGGTGTTGTAGAGAATGGACTCCTCTACTTTTAAAGAGACAGAAAGCAGTGCAATTTGTGTAAGAACCAAAGAAGAAAGTGCTGAACAGACATTTGTTATTTTTAGCCCTACGAGCAGTGGGTCCTTTGCTGACCAAGATTTTATAAGACCTCGAACAGAGAAAAATATTTCGCAAAATGCAACGAGGGCAAAGGTTATTGAAATGATTAGAGCGTATTTTTGCTCGTAGGTATTTAAAAATATTTCAAAGATATACAATAGGTAGATTAGCCCTGCTACAATTATACTGCAAGCAATCTGTAAGTAATATTTTCTCTCTTTAATAAAATTCTTAGCGTTTCGTCTGCCGTCAAAATATGAACATTTACATAGACCAATACAAATAGTATAGAATCCACTTAGCGTTAAGAAATATGAAGAGATAAGCCCAGCAAGCACAAGTTTAATCAAAGCCCACGCAAAATTGCCAGCCATAGAAATTTTATTATGCAAAGTGGTCTTTTGCTTATAAGGCATATTTTTATAAGTCAACAACCAATTTTTCATTATTTAACCCTACTTTCAAGCACGTCAATAAACATTTGCTCCATTCTATTCATGCACTCCTCTTGATTAAACCTCTCTCCAAATTGTATGTACTTATCTTTGTAAATTTGCTTTTCCTTAGGGTTCTCAAACCAAAAGTCAATCTTAGAGGCAAGGTCTTTTGGGTCATCACACTTAAAAATGTTGTTGTCGGATATTGCAAAGTCCTTTGTCGCACTCTTTTTCGAGTTCGACACAACAGGCACAAGTCCACATGCCACTGCTTCAAGACAGGCAATACCTTCAAGTTCAGCCTTTGCAGGATGGACATAGAGGTCGGCATAGTTTACAAGGTCAGCCATTTCAGAGCGAGAGAAATATTTTATGATAGGAGGGTTTACAATATTCTCCTCAGCATATTTTTCAAGTCTCTTTTGTAGTGGGCCTTGTCCTGCAATGATAAGTTGAATTTCGCTGTTATGCTTAGATAGTGCCACCGCTTCAAATAGGGTAATGTGCGATTTTTCTTTGCATAGCCTGCCCGTGCTTAAAATAATAAACTTGTCTTTAAGATCGTCTGGTTTCTCACAAGGCTTATAGGTCATATATTTATTTACACCATTGCTTATTATGTAATGATTTGTTCTGCCGACAATGTTTTCAAACACGTCGCAGATAAACTTAGTAGGATAATGCACGGCGTCGCAATATTGATAGAGGTGCTTATAAAACTGCTTGTATATGTGAGTGTTGAAAGGCTCACAGTTCATAAGCCCAAGGTGGCTTGATACAAGTTCTGCTTGACAATGGAAGCCAGCAGTAACAGGTTTGCCTAGCCTCTTTGCTATTCGGCATGCAGTTATACCGAGAGGAAAGGGGAGCATAACATGTACAATATCACAGCCTTTAATCGCCTCAATAATCTTCTTCTTATCTTTTAAAGGAAGAGATACGCCATTTCTCTCGACAATTTTGTTAAGAGGTCCAAGATTTAATTTGTCAAGCACAATAAATTGCCCATTTTCATTATTTTCGCTCTCGTCAAGGTCGCAACAAACCACCTTAACAGAGTGTCCTTTTTCTTTTAAGGAATTGATAAGGTTATAGGAGGCAATGCTAGTGCCATTATTTTTCTTTCCTAGTATGTCGCATACAATTACAATTTTCATAATATTCCCTTTATTAATATGTGCAAAATCTGACGATACTTGTATTATATCATAAAATTCAGAAAAATCAAAAAATAAATTTGCAAAATATAACAAAATTATTCATTAAGATATTGCAAAATATGGCTTTGTGTGTTAGAATGATAAAAAGGAAGAAAAATGAAGGATTTCCACCATAGCCGAGACAATCTCAAAAAGACAAAGAAAAACAATCAAAGGAAGAGGGCACAGTCCGATCTCGATAAAGAGGTTGAAGCATACATAATGTCTAGCGACGAAGATTATCCGCTCTATAAACTTGCAAATACTTTAAAGAGCCTTAAACTCACTCCGCAGAGGGCAAAACAGTTGGTAAAAGGGGCGATAAGGGAAAATATTAAGGACTATGACCCTCTCGCAGATGGCTATTCGCTATATTTGACTAACGGACTCGAAGAGACACTCTCAAAGTTTTCTATGGCTGACTTTGTAAACAGAAATTGGCAGTACACACCGCTGATTTTAACTAATGCTGACTATAAAACCTTGCAAGAATGCGAAAAATTTCCGCTATATATGGATAGGTATGACTACTCTTTGCCTCTTCATAAGTTTGGCAACAATATAAGTTTTCAAAATGAACTAACCTTTAAAAAGAGAAAGATTAAAAATTCAAATGATATAAGTTTTTATACCACAAAAGAGGAAAATATGCTCTTTGCAAAAGTTACAAACTTGAAGTTTGAACCGATAAATCATGCTCTTATTAGAGAGGCGAGCAGAGATTTAGTGCAAGAGGAGAGGGAGAAATTAAAATATAACCCTAGGCTATATAATCGAACCTTTTCTATATCCCTTTATGCTTTGCTTGATGGAGACCCAAGAAAGAGCCACCCATTTATTAGATATGACTGTTCAAGTATGACACACTCAAATGTCTTTATGGCAGGGGACAAAAGGGAGAGCGTATATGGTCTTGAATCGGACAACCCTCACTTTCATTTTCAAAATGAGGACGACCTACTTCTCTGTACAAGAAAGTATAGAGATAATAGCAGAAGGCTAAGGTGGAAAACAGGCAAATGCAATTCAATTGACCTAAAACATTTAGTTAAATATCTAGTCAGCCTTGACAACACTCCATATGATGAACTTGAAAAACTCGACCAACAAAATCAAAACTATGGTATGCCATTTTTGAATTTAAAAATAAAGGGTAAAAAGATAGACACAATAAATATTGATAAACTGCTTAACTCCTACCTCTGCTCCTCGCAAGAAGAGAAGGACTATATCAACTCGCTCAAAGAGGACTTCAAACTGTACTGCTTGGTAAAACCTAGCGGAACAGGTGAAAAGAGTTTTAAAAAACTTATATTATCCCTTCAATTTTTGCAGTTTGTACATGACGAGAGGTTTAATAGCCAAAATTGCGACAGACTTGAACTCCTTTCCAATTTAGAGGTCGAGTGTGCCACAAATGTGGTAAATGCGATAACCAACTGCTCTTCAAAGATACTTGAAAGGGACTATAAGCCAAAATTTGTCATTGACAACGAGTTTTTGTCTCCATGTGAAAAATAGTGATAGATTGTAAAACTATAAAAAATAAACATCGTCAAATGTTTTAAATAAAATAGACAAAAAATGCAATGGTAAAACCCAAGAGATAATTTATATAGAAACGCCAATGATAATAACCTAATAAAATCATAGTTTAGAAGAAAAATAAAACAGAAATAAAAGGTAAAAAATTAAAATTTAGTTTGCCTTTTATTTTTTATTTGCTATAATATTTATACAATAAAAACAATACTTTATAAGTTGTCGATTGACCAACGAGAATATAACTAAAAACTTTATTGCTCATACTTATAGCAATCGTCAACTTGCTCAGAGTACAAAATATGGATGAAATTGATAAAAAATATTCTTTTACTAGGCATAAAATAACTTATTTGCATAAAGAATAAAAGAGACAATTTAGGAGGCGTCATGGAAGAGATAATTGTTGTTGACAAATTAACACAAGACTACGGACATGGTAGAGGAGTTTTTGACGTCTCATTTTCTGTCAAAAAAGGAGAGGTGTTTGGCTTTTTAGGGCCAAATGGTGCAGGTAAAAGTACAACTATCCGTCATATTATGGGCTTTTCAAAGGCTCAAAAGGGAGAGATAAAGGTATTTGGCATGGAAGCCTTTTCATCTTACTATAAGATACTTGACAGGGTGGGGTATTTGCCAGGAGAGATAGCACTTCCTGACGGACTTACAGGCTGGGAATTTATTAGGATGATGTGGTCGCTTAGAAATGTGGAAAATAAGGAGAGACTTGAATACCTTCTCTCAATATTCAAACTTGATCCCTCTGGCGAGACTAAAAAGATGAGCCTAGGCGATAAACGTAAACTTGCCATTGTTACCGCATTTATGCACGATCCTGAACTGCTTGTTTTAGACGAGCCAACAAGCGGACTTGATCCTGTCATGCAACAGACCTTTATTGACTTTGTTAAGGAGGAGAAAAAGAGAGGCAAGACCATACTTTTGTCCTCGCATATGTTCAATGAGGTTGAGGCGACTTGCGACCGAATTGCTATCATTAAAGACGGCTATATTGTGTCCGAATTTGATACAAGCGATATAACACATAACGAGAACAAGACCTTTAAGGTAACCTTTAAAAATCTCAAAGATTTAGAAGAGGTTGAATCGTCTCTTCCAAAGTTACGTAAAAATGCAATCAATATAAAGAGAATTTCTGTAAAGAGCGTAGATAAAGACAAGAAAACGCTTACGATTGCTGTAAACGACAAGGATATAAACAGCCTTATTGACATGCTAAGCAGTTTCAGCATTGAGTCCTACCAGCAAGAAAAATTTACACTTGAAGACTACTTTATGGGGTTCTACAAAGAAGATAAAAAATTTGGAATAGAGGTGTAATATGGAGTATGTAATAGAAGCAAAGCACCTTACAAAAGATTATGGCGACAAAAGAGGGATATTTGACCTCAACTTTTCAATCAAGAAGGGAGAGGTCTTTGGTTTTGTAGGTACAAATGGAAGCGGAAAAACCACAACTATTCGTCATATCATGGGCTTTTTAAAGGCTCAAAAGGGAAGCGTAACTGTAATGGGGCTAGACTCATGGAAAAACTCCTGCGAGATTAAAAAATATGTGGAGTATGTGCCTGGCGAGATAGCCTTTCCCGACCTAAAAGATGGAAACACCTTTTTAAAGGCACAGGCAGAACTGTTAAACCTCAAAAGTATGGACTATGCAAACTACCTTGTCGACAAACTCCAACTTGACCCCTCTGCCAACCTCAAAAGGATGAGCAAAGGCATGAAGCAAAAGACCGCAATAGTCGCAGCCTTCATGGCAGATAAGGATATAATCATACTCGATGAGGCAAATACAGGACTTGACCCGCTTATGAGGGAGACCTTTACCGAGATTTTGCTCGACGAGAAGAAAAAAGGTAAGACTATACTTATGAGCAGTCAGAGTTTTGACGAACTCGAACAGGTTTGCGACAGAGTAGCCCTCATCTTCAATGGGCATATCATCGATATAGCCGACATGAAAGATATAAAAGAGAGCAAGTTCAAAGACTTTAAGATTGAGTTTTTGTCAAGAGAGGAATATCTCAAATTTAAAAGGCTAAAATACGAGGTTGTCCGTGATCAAGAGAAGTACAATCAAGTAACAATCAAGGTCAAGGATAGTGATGTAAATAGACTTTTTAGAACGCTAAAAAACTACCACCTCAAATTTATGAGCGAGGTCAAATATAACCTTGAAAAATATTTCAAGAGCGTACTTGCAAAGGAATATTTAAGGCAAGAGGAAGAGTTGAAGAGGGCGAAAGAGAAGGATATCTCAGAGAAAACTAAGGCAGAGATAAAACAAGAAAAGCATGAAAATAAGTTGCATGCGAAAAAGGTTAGCGAAGAGGAAAAGAGTGAGAAGTTCTTCAATAAACCAAAGCATAAGCAGGAGAAAAGGGAAAATAAAAAACAGATAAAAGAGATTAAGTCTATCAAAAAAGAGGTCTTAAAATCAGACCGAAAATATAAGAAGATTATAAAAAAGATAGATAAAGGAGGTAAAGATGTTCAGTAAAGCACTTTTTAAGCAATCCATGAAAGCCAATTGGGTAAAATGGGTGATGGCGACCGCATCAACCTGTATAATGCTGGCAATTGTCATCATAGTGCTAGGTAACCTCGGTATAAACAATATTCGAGACCAACTCAAAGAGGTGTTTACTCAGGCAGACCAGCAGTCCTATTTAAAGACAAGTTCAATAGATAGTTATGACCTCTATCTTAACGCTGTTGACTTTGAAAATGGTATGGTTATGCTAGACGAGTCAAATATGGATATGGCGTCATTACTATGGGGATATGTAACAAGAGGCTATGACAATGCACTTTCAAGTTATCAGCCAGCCGATCCTGAGGCGGAACTTACCGAAGAAGACTATGAGATCATAAGAAACAATGCGGTAGACAGCGTCTACGACCAAATAATAGGACTACTAGATATGTTTCCTCAGTACGCCGAAGATTTTAACTTTACAGAAACTGAACTTAAACAACTCTTGTATTTCATGATGCTTACATATGAAGATAACCCTGACTTTACAGGAGGGGAGGCGACAAACGAAAAAGTAATCTCGGCGATAAAGACAAGATTTCTTGACTATGTTCAAGATAACGCTTATGCAACAGCACTTTCACAAGAGGACGCAACAGAAGAGACCGCTCTTGCCTCAGCCATGTCAGCGAGAGAACTTGCAAGTGATGCGTTTGACAGTTATGACGATCAAAAAGCCTCAGCAGAAACAGACGGCGGAACTTTTGTATATGACAACGACAATTTTAAAACACTGGCAAATGACTATGTAAACAATATGATATATAATCAAGTTCTTACATCCTTTACTCTCGGCTCTGATGGAGATTTAAGCGAAGAAGAGCAGGCAGAGGCAGAACAAATGGCAGTTGCCTCAAAGGTTATGTCAAATACAGCAATTACTACCTATGAATTTTGGATAAAGGAACTCACCACAGACGAGGATGGCTTGCCACTTGACCTTACAGACGAACAACTTGCTCAGGCTTATGCACAGGCAAGAGAGGAGGCGACCAAGAGTATAACCGACCAGATAGATGCGGAGGTATCCAAAGCCCTAGAAGAGTTAGGAAACATGGATATATATAGTCTTATCATAGGCTCAATCTTTTATAGGATAGCAGGACTCTTGATGCCTATGGTGTTTGTAATCATGACAGCAAACGGACTTCTTGCAGGGCAGGTGGACTCAGGCTCAATGGCGTATGTTCTCTCTACTCCTACAAAGAGAAGGACGGTAACCGTTACTCAAATGACCTATCTAATTGTCTCACTGTTTGCCATGTTTGCACTTCTTACGATAACAAGTGTAATAGCGGTTTGGATATCAGGCGGAAATGCCTTTGCAATCAACTATGAACAAATTCTGCTATTCAACCTCGGTGCATTTTTAACCATGTTTGCAATTGCAGGTTTCTGCTTCATGTGCTCAGCACTTTTCAATAGAACAAAATATTCTCTTGGCATAGGTGGCGGAGTAACAATCTTCTCACTTGTCTGCACAATACTTGGACTTTTCGGTTCAACCGTAGTGCCATCAGCAATGAGAATATCGGCTATGAATTTCTTCAACTATTTGTCGGTAATAACGCTATATGATACAGTCTCAATAATGGCAGGCTCGCTTGCATACCTATGGAAGTTTGCGATACTGCTTGGCATAGGAATAGTATGTTTCATAGTAGGCATCTTCCGTTTTGATAAGAAAGACCTGCCACTGTAAAATGAAAAAAGAAAAAAGAAGAACGAAGAAATAAGAGAGCGTAAGGAAAACATGAAAAAATAAAAGTGTGCAGAAAAATTTATAAGAGCAGCACCAAAATATAAATAAAAAAAATAAAAATACAAACAAAAAAATAGGGCAAAATAAGTCCTATTTTTTTATAAAATACAATAAAAATTCCGAAAAATAATAAAAATATCAAAAATATAAACTAAATAATTGAAAAAATTAATAAAAAATTCAAATATAATTAATAATAAAAACTCGAAAAATCAATAATAAAATAATAAAAAACACAAAAATAATTAAAATTTGCTTAATTGCTTGCATCATTTATATTTTTGACAAGACTTTCAAGAGTTTGTGCTGACTTTAAGGCTTGCAATCTACTTTTATGCTCGCACATGATACGAATTTTATTCTCTGTGCCACTCGCTCTGACTAGCACTCTCCCTAAGTTTGAAAAGTCCTTTTGCAGAGATAAAATTTCTTGTGTGAGTTTTTCTGAATTTAAAATTCTATACTTATCGTTTACCTCAACATTGATGTTTATTTGTGGATATTTTTTGTATGATATAAGTTTGCTCAACCTCTTGCCACTTTTTTTCATTATGCTTGCAAGAGTTAGCCCAACCAAAAGGCCGTCGCCTGTGGTAGATTTCTCTCCTATTATTATATGTCCAGAGGGTTCACCGCCTAGTGAAATACCCTTGTTTTTCATCTTTTCAATTACATACTTGTCGCCGACATCGGCACGCAAAAGGCTTATACCTTTCTTTTTTAGTGCGTTTTCTAAACCTTTGTTTGTCATACTTGTGCCTACTACCGAATTTATATTTTTGATTTGAGAGGCAAGCACAAAGAGGATATCATCTCCGTCTATTATCGTTCCGTCCTCATCGCAAGCAATAATTCTGTCGCCATCTCCGTCGAAACTTAGTCCTAGGTCAGCCTTTTTTCTTTTGACAGTCTCCGCCATAACGAGAGGGTGAAGAGCGCCACTATCCTCATTTATGCTAAGTCCGTCAGTCCTATCATTTATAGAGATTACCTTTCCACCTTTTTCAGAAAATATTTTTTTTGCAATATGACTGCACGCACCATTGCCACAGTCAAGTACAATTTTAAGTCCGTCAAGACTACACGAGTTTTCATTTAGAAAATCAATATATTTTTTTAATAGGTTAGGTTTAAATGAATATCTTCCTATTTTGTTATAAACCACGCTTGACTGAAACATAAACTTTCGCTCTATGCTGTTTTCTAAAATTTCAGAAATCTTATATCCGTTATTGTCAAAAATCTTGATGCCATTGTAGTTTGGTGGATTATGACTTGCCGAAATCATAACTCCAAAGTCTGCTCCCTCTTTCTTAGTAATATAGGCAATAGCAGGGGTAGGAAGCAGGCCTACGTCTACGCAATTGACGCCGTTTTGCATTAGACCATTAATCATGGAGAGTGAGAGAATATCTCCTGTAACTCTTGTATCCTTGCCGATAACAACCTTTTTATTTTCACAAAATCTGCTTAGGCTGTTGCCACACTTAAAAGCAATACTTGGTGTCAATTCCTCTCCATAAATTCCTCTTAGCCCGTCAGTACCAAAATAAATACCCATAATTTCTCCTTTTACCAAAAAAAATCACTTTTTAAAAGAAAATAATGTCGAAAATATAAAATTATAATTTTTCTTTATTTTTTTTGTTGTTATTTTTAAAAATCTATTTTTTATATTTTTTAATTAAAAAATGCTTTTTTATTTATTTTTTTATTTAAAAAATCTAATTTTTTAACACATTTTTTCATAATTTTATCACAATTTTTAAACAATTTTATTAAATAACTAAATTTTAAATTTTATTTAAATAATTTGACATTTTTTGAAAATATTTTTGTTTTTTAATAAATTTTTTTATTTTTCTCTTATTTATAAAATTAATTGTTTTACCAATATTTTTTTGCCTTGTTTGGTTTATTTTCTTGTCTCACTCTTCCTATTACAAAGTCATCTTTTTTGACGTCCTCTGTAACCGTTGTTCCTGCACAGATATACGAATCACTTTCGATATTTACAGGGGCAATTATGTTACAGTTTGAGCCAATAAAGACATGGTCTTTTACAATGCACTTGTTTTTTTCTTTTCCGTTATAGTTTGCAAATATGACTCCGCACCCAATATTACAGCCTCTTCCTATTTCGCAGTCGCCCACATAGGCAAGATGGCTTATTTTTGTGTTTGCTCCAATAGTGCTATTTTTTATCTCCACAAAATTGCCGATTTTACAGTTGTCTCCAATTATAGATTGAGGGCGAACTCTTGCGTACGGGCCAAGCGAAACATTGTCTTTTATCTTACTCTTTTCAATTACGCTTGCATGCAAAGTGCAATTTTTACCTATAACGCTATCGCAAATAAAATTATTTGGATAGAGAAAACAGTTATCGCCTATCACGCAATTTTCTAGATGATTATTTTCGCATATAACCACATTTTTGCCAAAGGAGACATTTTTGCCTACAAAACAACTTTTCTTATTTAAAAATTTTGCCATTTTACCTCTCAAATTTAAAAAAACATAAACCTTACATATTCTTTTATGAAAATAAAATCAATTTGTTTCATATTAATAGATATAAATTGAAATTTTTCAACTTGCCTCACTTTCTGTCATAAAAAATAATAAAAAGGAGTTTTTATGTGCGGAATAATAGGATATATTGGCTTGTGCCCTGAACAAAATCTTTTAAATGGACTAAAAAAACTTGAATATCGAGGATATGATTCGGCAGGTATGACGGTTAGACGTGAGGGCAGGTTTGAGACTTATAAAGAAGTGGGGCAAGTTCAAAATCTTGCTGGGACAGTTGTCTATAAAGAGGAGTTTGGCATAGGCATAGCACACACTCGCTGGGCAACTCATGGTAAAATCTCGATAGAGAATACCCATCCTCATTTTTCAGTTAGCGGTGAGGTTGCTCTTGTGCATAATGGTATTATTGAGAATTTCGAGGAGTTGAAAGAAAAAAACAAAGATGTAACTTATCTCGGTCAGACAGACAGCGAGGTTGTTGCTAAAATGTTTGAAAGTCTTTCAATTAACTCGCTACGAAAGGTACTAAAAAAACTCGTTGGCTCTTATGCCTTAGCCCTGCTCTCAAAGGAGGGGGACTATTTATATTTTGCCAAAAATAAAAGCCCGCTTTATATAGCAAAGGGTAAAGAGTGTGCAGTCATTGCAAGTGATCCCTCTTGCTTTTCAGGTCTTTGCGAAAATTACTATCAACTTGACGATGGAGACTATGGCAAAATTTCACTAAAAAATATTGTAATTTACAATAAAAACCATAAAATAGTTGAAAAAACGCCACAAAAACTTGATTTTAACTATTTAAGCGAGGATAAATCAGGTTATGAACACTTTATGATAAAAGAGATTTATCAAAGTAGACTGGCTCTTGAAAATATCATCGAGAAATATTCTCACAGCGAGATGAAAGAGAACTTGTCAAAGATAAAAAATTATAATTTTGATAGAGTGTACCTTGTCGGCTGTGGCACTGCCTACCACGCTGGACTTATAGGAGAACACTATTTAAGAGAAAATATTAATATTGACGCATATTGCCTTGTTGCAAGTGAGTTCAAAGATAGCAATTTGCTTGTCGACAATAATAGCCTCTGCATCTTTATCTCGCAAAGTGGAGAGACCGCAGACTCAATCTCCGCCCTTGAATATTGTAAGGAAAAGGGTGCAAAGATAATCTCGATAACCAATGTGGAATATTCAACAATAGCAAAAATGTCGGATATAAACCTGCCTATTTTTGCTGGGCAAGAGCGAGCGGTCGCTTCAACAAAAGCCTATTTTGCCATGTGTGCCGTGTTGTTTATTCTGTCAAATTACCTCAAAGGTCAGAATTATATTTTGCCTCTTAAAACGCTTAGTCATAAAATAGACTTTGGCAATGATATTTCACTTAAAAAACTTGCAAAAACATTGGCTGTTTACAAAAACCTTTTCTTTATAGGTAGGGGAGTTGATTATGTAACTGCCTTAGAAGCCTCGCTAAAACTCAAAGAGATAACTTATATTTTTTCATCAGCCTTGCCTAGTGGCGAACTCAAACATGGCTCGCTTGCCCTTATTGATAGCAACTTGCCATGCCTCATCATAGCGACTGATGAGAGACAATTTGCAAAGACGCTAAATAATGCGAGTGAGATAAAATCACGAGGGGGAAAGTTAATACTCTTTACCAGCCTTTTTGTAGAAAAAGATGTTGAGGAAAATTTTGACTATATAATAAAAATAACTCCTTTGCCAAGAGACCTAATGCCAATGCAGATAATTTTAAGCCTGCAAAAACTTGCCTATTTCACTTCGCTAGAAAAGGGGAATGATCCAGATAAGCCACGAAATCTAGCCAAAAGCGTAACAGTTGAGTAACTTTCTACCATTAATACTGACATGCAATTGCTATGTTACTTTTATATAATTTTTGTCAAGTAACATATACTTTGTGATGATAAAATTTTATATCAATAAAATTTTATTAAATTCTTGCGAATTTGCGTGCAAAGCACGCTCATCACAAAGTTTGTAAAAATTTGACTAAACTTTTTTCACAAAATGGAAAAACAAAGCAAAATTTTTAAAATAAAAATACTAGATATAGTAAAATATCTAGTATCGGTATATGGAGCAGGTAACGGGGATCGGACCCGTGAATTGTGCTTGGGAAGCACACATTTTACCACTAAATTACACCTGCGTTTAAACATTAAGGCTTTAATCTTTTAGTGCTATTATTTTAGCACATTATTAAAAATTACCAAAATGTTTTAGCAAAATTGTGAGTTTTATAAAAAATTATTTCTTTTGGTAATGATTAAATTTACGTTTGGCGTGAGAGGCGGAAACTGCGTCGCAAACTACGTTTCTGTGATTATCTTGCGATAATTCACGTTATCACTCGTTTGCTCCTTATCCCATAAAATTTATCGATTTTATGGGAACCCTTATGGGCGTAACTTTCGCCTGCTAAGGCGAAAGTAAGCATAAGTGCAATTGAATTCATATCCTTATAAAGAAAGACACGCTAAATGCGACAGCATTTACGTTTGGCGTGAGAGAGAAAAAACAAGTGCTCCTGCCGATACGTTTCGTGCAGGCACGAAACTAGGCAGAAACGCAGTTTTTTCTCTTGGTCGAGATGGTGGGATTTGAACCCACGACCTCATGGTCCCGAACCATGCACGCTAGCCACTGCGCTACATCTCGATAAGCCTATTATATCATAAATTAACTTTATTTGCTACATTTTTATTTATTTTAGAGGTTTTGTTTTAAATTATTTATGCTTTTAGTATGAAAAATTTGTTTATTTGACAAATTTATTTTTTCCAGTAGACTTAACACTTTGAATTTCTGATAGATATATTTTGCCATGTTTGTTTTATAAATTTTTAAGTTGCAAAAATTTAGACTTAGCATTAGATATTTAAATTCTCTTAAATTACATTAACAAAAATATAAAATTACCTTGCAAAATCTTGTTTAATGGTCTAAAATATAGTTATGCAAGGAAATAGAGTATATTTTGTGATTGATATGAAAACCTTTTTTGCCTCAGTCGAGTGTGCAGAAAGAGGACTTGACCCATTTGAGACCAATCTCGTAGTTGCAGACTCCTCTCGTGGCGAGGGCACTATTTGTCTTGCAATTACGCCTAAACTAAAAGAACAAGGTATTCATAATCGTTGTAGGCTATTTGAAATTCCAAAGGGGATAGAGTACATTGTTGCCAAACCGCAAATGAAAAAATATATTGAATATGCCAGCGAAATCTATGGAATATACCTTAAATATATTGACAAAAATGATATTCATGTCTACTCAATAGATGAGTGTTTCATAGACGCTACTGATTACTTAAAACTCTACAAGTTAGGAGCGAAAGAGTTTGCGGTTAAACTTATGAGAGAGATTAAGGAAAGTTTGCACATACCAAGCAGTGCAGGGATAGGCACAAATATGTATCTTGCAAAGATAGCCCTTGACATAACTGCAAAGCATAGTTCTGACTTTATCGGACTGCTTGATGAGAACACCTATAAGGAGAAACTCTGGCATCACCGACCTATAACAGATTTTTGGCAGGTATCAAGGGGGACGGAGGAAAGATTAAGGAAACATGGTATATATGACATGTACGGTGTCGCACATGCAAATGAGGACATGCTTTATAAAGAATTTGGGATAAATGCCGAACTCTTGATTGATCACGCATGGGGAAGAGAGAGTTGCACAATGGCCGATATTAAGAACTATAAGACAAAGAAAAAGTCAATATCAAATATGCAAGTGCTACCAAAAAACTATGATTTTTCTGCTGGCGAGACAATAATAAAGGAAATGCTCCAAAATGGCTGTTATAGTCTTTACAAAAATGGTTATGTAACAGATTTGCTCCATATTTATATAGGTTATGGCGATAGAGATAAGGAATTTATCAAGGGCAGTCTAAGACTAAACGTCATGACAAACCTCTATTCGTTTATGGAGAAGAAAGCGATAGAACTTTATAGAAAGACAGTAGACTCATCAAGGATGATAAGGCGAATAGGAATAGATTTTTGCGAACTTCAAGATATGTCGCATGAGATGTATGATATGTTTACCGATATGGATAGGGTAAAGAAAGAGAAGAGACTAGTCGAGAGCGTGCTTGCAATCAAGGAGAAATTTGGCGGAAATTCCATGCTTAAAGGGATAGATTTTCAAGAAAATGCGACACAGATAGAGAGAAATAAGTTGATAGGAGGGCATAATAGTGGCGAGAGTTAAAATGCCAAGGTCGGATAGAGCAAAACAATTCATGCCATTTTACGCACTTAAAGGACTGCAAAAGGCACTTAGGATGAAAGAATATCAGCACGAGCGAGTAGAAAAAGGGGACTTAGACGAGGAAAAAATCGCAAAAATAACAAAAAATTTGACAAATTTAGACAAAAATAGTAAAATTTCAGTAAATTATTATGAAGACGGACATTATAAGACCATTATAGGCAGAGCCAAAATTTTGTATGAGGAAAGTGTGCTTATGATAGACAATAAAAAAATTAATTTTGATGATATCTTTGACGTGGATATTGTCAATTAAACAAAAAATATCTTTAAAGGATGTTTGTATCTAGGCTAATAAAGGTTGTGTGTATTTAAACTTATAAAGTCCCTATCAAGATTAAAAATAGAAATCTTTTATAGAAATCTTTATGAAAGTTTATATAACATTTTACAAAATTTTGTGATTTTGCTATAATGCACGAAAGAGGAGGAATTTATGGTAAAACAAACAGCAGGGCGAAAAAATCTCGGAAAACTTGCTCCGAAATTTGCCGAAAAAGGCTCAATAACTTAAAAAGGGTGATGTAGTGAATATAGCACCAGAGGTCAAACATTGGCATGGAGCAAAAAAAGATGGTTACTTCACTCATATAGCAATAGAAATTACAGCCGAGAACTCATCAAACGAGTGGCTTGAAGAGGTGAGCGACAAAGAATATAACAAACTTAAATAACAAAACAATACAAAAATTGGCAAAAATAGAAATTTTTGTCGAAAAAATATGAGACTTTATGACAGGATATAATGGAAAAAATAATCAAAAAAGGAGAGAAAATGGATAAATTATTAAAATTGACAGGTTGCGGTGAGACGTCAAAAGCACCAGATATAATCACAATATCCTTGAATATACTCGGAGAGAATAAAGACTATAATGACGCAATGAGCGAGTGCGATAAAAAGGTTATGTCTTTAAAGGAGTCGCTTAAAAGTGTCGGACTTGAAGATAGTCAGATTAAAACAACAGACTTTCGTGTCAAGACTATAAATAAATATGTTGAGCAGTTTAAACAGGGCAAATACGTCTTTGACAAGTTTTCTGTAAGTCATAGTCTGTCTGTTAAGTTGCCTTTTGATTTAAAGTTGCTTGCAAGGAGTATAGATAAAATAGTTGAAAGCAATGTAAGCCCAAATTTTTCCATCAATTTTTCTGTTGAGGATGAGAAATTGTTAAAGGAGAGGGCAATTGCAGAGGCTGTTAAAGATTGCAAGGAGAAGGCAGATATCTTGGCAGAAAGTGCAGGGGTAAAACTTAAAGATATAGTGTCAATCGACCATAGTTTTCAACAGGTAAATGTTTATATGCCGAGAGCAATGTCTTATGACTATGAGGCAGGCTCTGTTATGACAAAAGCCTCACAAGCAATAGAAAGCATAAATGTTGAGGATATCAAGATAAGAGCAAACGTTACAATGCAGTGGGAAATTGATTAAAAGATAAAATTTTTGTTAGTTTATTAAATATAAAACCCATTCTAAATCTCACTTTTTATCGTTGCTTTTGCAAAGTCTGCCTTGTCTGATCGCTTTAAATACAAGTCTTTTAAATTGTGGTAAGTTTAGACAGCAAAATAAATTAAAAATTGACAAAAATCGATTGTTATTCATAAAATTATGTTGTATAATATAATCAAGGAGGGCAATATGGCAAAAATCGGAAAAGATTATTTTGGACTAAGTCGAGTTGTAAGTATCATTCTTGCAATCATACCGGTTACCGCTTGGATTTGTGGTGTTATCACAAGAATATCTGAGGGCAAAATCGTAGCAGGAATTCTTCGTCTATTCCTCGGATTTTGGATCGTTTGGTTAATCGACCTTGTTCTTATGATTGTAAACGGTAGAATATTGAGACTGTTAAACGTTTAAGTAAGACTCAAAAATGCCCTTTTTCAAAAGGGGCTTTTTTATTTTGTTAGTTTAGCCTTTTTCTAATTTTTTTTAAGTTGCCACCTAAAAAACTTAATTTGTTTAATTTGTTTGATTTGTTTGATTTGTTTGATTTGTTTTAGCAGTTTTAGTTGTTTTAAGTGATACCGTAAAAATTGCAAAATTTTCTAGTTTTTTCTTTTTAGACTATAAAAAACAATGCAACTTGAAATTTAATTTTGTAAAAATTAACATAAATGATTGACTAAATAAAAAAAATGTTTATAATATTATAGTAACATGTTTTGTTTTCTAGCCAAAGGAGTAATATGAATAGTTTGCTTTTAAGTTTTATAGATGATTGGGGACGAGCCATAGGGCAGGGGCTTGGACGAACATGGCTTATAGTATTCATCATCGTATTCTTGGCTATCACACTTTTTATGTTTACAAATATTTTTATACGACAAGTTGCAAAATCAAAATTTAAATTCAAGTGGATACAGATGATTTTTATGGTAATCTTTGCCTTGTTTACAGTTTGGTTTTGTATAATACTTTCAAACATGTAGAGCATCAAATTTTTACTTAAAGGAGATTTTTATGAACGACGGACTTCTTAGCGATTTTTGGGCGACCGCCCTACCTATTATAAGATATGTTTTATTTGGAATTATCATAGCAAGTGCAATTGTGATGATAATTACTACTCTTATGCAAGCAAATGACTCATCAAAAAGCCTAGACGCTTTCACTGGTGCAAGTCAGGAGAGTTATTATTCTAAAAATAAAGGTGCGTCAAGGGATAGTATCCTAAAACGTATTACTATTGCCATGGCTATTATCATATTTGTATGTATTATTTTATTCTTTGTTACCGAAATCTTCTTAAATCCAGGAGCAAGCGAATAGAATGCAGGCAAAGGAAAAGATTATAGAGTTTTTATCAAAAGATGGTTTGTCTCTAAAAAAGACGGACAATCTTTTTTATTTTATAGCAAATACCTATAACCTAAATATTGATGAGGTCAAAAAGACATTTAAAAATCTTGTTAAGGATGGCGATATATTTGAGGTTAAAAAGGGCAATTTTGTAGTCATTCCAAATGAGGAATATAAGAGGGGAACTTTTATAGGCAACGCTCGTGGTTATGGCTTTGTAGATATTGACGGCTCGGATGAGGAAGATATCTTTATTGCTGGCAACTGCCAAAACGGTGCAATTGACGGAGATAAGGTCATTGTAAAAGTGTTGTCGCAAAGCGATGAGGGCAGTGATGGCAAGGTTGAGAAGATAGTAAAACCTGTTACCAAACTTGCTGGCGTAACTGAAAAAGTGGGCGGTAACTTGTTTGTAACTCCTGACAACAATCATATTCCTTATAAGATAAGAATTATCAAAGGCGGACTTAGGGTAAAAGAAGATGAGCGTGTAGTTGTTAGGCTATCTCGCAAGAGCGGAAATTTGAGCGGTGTTGTAGATGAGGTGCTAGGCAAGAGCGACGACGTAAAGGCTTGCGAACTTGCGATAATTCGAGACCATGGGCTTTATGAAACATTTCCACAAGAGGTTCTTGACGAGGCGAGAGCATTACCTCAAAAGGTCAAACCTTCGCAGAAGAAAGCAAGAGTTGACCTTACTGATACAGTAACTTTTACCATAGACGGACTTGACGCAAAGGACCTCGATGATGCAGTCTCAATTGAAAGGACAGAGGAGGGATATATCCTAGGCGTTCATATAGCAGACGTCGGTGAATATGTTAAGTATGATACCCTTGTGGATGAGGAGGCTTTTAATCGTGGGACAAGTGTCTACTTTCCTACTTCCGTTCTTCCAATGCTACCGAAAGAACTCTCAAATGGTATTTGCTCGTTAAATGAGAATGTTGAGAGGTTGACCCTCTCATGTATAATGACGCTTGACAAGGACGCCAATGTTATATCACATAAGATTTGCGAAAGCGTGATAAAGAGCAAGGCAAGACTTAACTATACCGACGTTTACAAGGTTCTTTGCGGTCAAAAGGCTGACGAGAAAACCGAGAGTGTAAAAGAACAACTTTTTATAATGCACGAGGTATCAAAGAAAATTCAAGAGAAGAAAAGACAAGAGGGAAGCCTCGACTTTGAAATTCCAGAGGTTCAGTTTGTTTTTGACGAAAAGGGTGTGGCGATAGACTTTGATAAACGTGAGCGAAACGACGCACATAGGCTGATTGAGGACTTTATGGTGCTTGCAAATCAGACGGTTGCAAAAGAGTACTGCGACAATGACATACCATTTTTGTACCGAGTTCACGAAAGCCCTCGAAAAGAAAAACTTGAAAGCGTGCTTGAATATATGAAAGGGCTAGGCATTAAAACTCCGTCTGTGCCAGAAGAGATTACACCAGAGTACTACCAAAATCTAATCAAACTTTGCGACGGACAAGCCTACACTGAGACCGTCAATAAGGTGATTTTGCGTTCTATGCAAAAGGCAAGGTATACTAACCAGTGCCTCGGACACTTTGGACTTGCACTTAAATATTACTGCCATTTTACCTCGCCAATCAGACGTTATCCAGACCTTACAATACACCGAATAATCAAAGAGAACCTCCACAAAGTTATAAAGGGAGCAAGGAAAGAGGAACTAGAAAACTTTACCTTTGAGGCGGGCGAGCAGTCAAGTTTAACAGAGAAGAACGCCGACAAATGCGAGCGAGAGGTGGATGATCTTTGGAAAGCCTATCTTATGAGAGACAAGATAGGGCAGGAATTTGAAGGTGTCATATCCACCGTTACCAACTTTGGCATCTTTGTCGAACTTGAAAATACCGTCGAGGGAATGATAAAGGTTGAGGATTTAAACGACAGCGGATTTCTGCTCTTTGAAAAACAACTAAAACTAAAAGGACAGAGACTAACCTTTTCAGTTGGAGACAGAGTTATAGTAAAACTTATCGCTTCAAATATCTATACCCGCAAGATTGATTTTGAGTTTGTAAGATTTGTTAAATAGTTTTTTAAGATATATCTTTATATCCTTTCTAGAAAAAAATATGTTTAAAAATTTAATAAAGGGTTTTTAAAGACAAATATTAAAGGTTTTAATAAAAAAAGATATAAAAGCAATAAAAGATAATTAAAGATAAAAATAAAAGTTTTTATAGAAAAACATGATAATTTTAATGAAAAAAGCATATTGCCAGCAAAGGCTAAAAAGGGCAGTGTGCTTTTTTTATGCAAAATCTTTAAAAATTTTATAAAAAACTCACAAATTTTAGTATGATTTTATATATAAAATAGTATATAATATATTGTAAAATAAGGATAATTTATAAAAAAACAGTGTTTTTTGGCAAAAAAAACGAAAAAAAACACAAATTTTTTCAATTTTTATCAACTTTTTTCACTTAGGGTATTGAAAAAGTAGAAAAAGGGTGCTATAATAGGAGGCGAGATGAGGATAATAACTAATAATAAAAAAGCATATCACAATTTCTTCGTTTCAGACTTGCTTGAAGCGGGCATTGAACTAAAAGGCGGTGAGATTAAATCTGTCGCAAACGGAAAAATCAGTCTTAGTGATAGTTTTGTTACAATCAAAAATGGCGAGGCTTACCTAAGAAACTGTTACATAGCACCAACAGACAACTCTCAGACAACTGATAGTGAATGTAAACGCACAAGAAAGTTACTTTTGCATAAAGAGGAGATACTTAAACTTGAACGTAAAGTTCAAGAAAAAGGCTATTCAATCTTGCCAACAAAGGTCTACATGAAAGACGGCAAGGCAAAGGTTGAGATAGGTCTTGGCAAGGGCAAGAAACTTTATGACAAAAGACAGGTCCTTAAAGATAGAGCAGTCAAAAGGGACCTCGACCGAGTGCTAAAAAACTATTAACCCTCTTGTTTGGGGGCGTTACTGGTTTCGACGGGGAGCATTGGTCAAAATGTAAAGCACGTGGTGTGTCTATCACCTAAAAAAAGACAACAAAAATAAACGCAAAAAATAACGTAGTTCGTTATGACAATGCAAGCCTTGCTTGCGCTGCCTAATCGGACAGACAAAGTCTAAACAATTTTTGGACGGCTCTGGTATAATCTCACCAAATTATATTAAGGGTTAAAAAATGGTGCTCTGTAAGTTACTCTGTCTAAGGTTACTTATAAAAAAATAGACTTGGCTGATAAAAATTTTGTTTATGTTAGGTTTATCAGCGAGAGCATAACATAAACTAAACGTGTAGAAAAGTTTTGAACAAGTTTTTCGGAAGCGGGTTCAATTCCCGCCGTCTCCACCAAAAGCAAACTTGCTAGATAATAAGACAAATGCTCAAAAATAAAAAAATAAAAAAGGAAGTGAAAATTATGAGTTCAGTAATTATTACAGTGGTTGTTGTTCTTGGAATTATCGTAGCAGGAGGATTTCTCTTGTATTTCATGGGCGACCTAATAATGAGCCTTTCTCACAAGAAGAAAGACGAAAAGACTATCACAAACAATCTTGACAAACAAAATAAGGAACTAGAAGAGCGTATCAATGCCCTCGAAAAGAAAGAGGAGATTAAGAAAGACCCTGAGTTTGCCACTATCCTCTATAATGGTGCAGTTGTAGAGAATTATAACCCAGACGAAGAGAAAGAGGAAAGTGTTGAGCCTGACGAAAAAGAGGTCGAAAACGAGGACGAGATAGAGCAGTTACTTGACGAGCAGGCAGAGCAAGAGGAAAGCGAAGAAAATGAGGCTGAGGAAAATGAGACCGAGGAAGAGGTCAGCGATGATGCCAGCGAGTTTATTAGACAACGCCGTCAAGAGTTAATGGAAAGACTTGCAAGAATGCAGGCTATGGATGAGGAGACTGCTGAGGAAGAGGAGTCAGTTGACCTTACCGACAGCGAGCAAAACGAAGAGGAAGAAGTTCAAGAAGTGCCTGCCGTTGAGGAAGAGGTTCAAGAGGAAGAGCCAAAGGTTGAGGACGCAGTTCAAAATCAAATCTTTGAGGAGAATAAGGAAGATAAAAATGCTCTTGCATCAAATCTTAGCCTTGAAGAATTACAAACAAGACTTGCCGAGACACAAGATAGACTCAAAGCAAACGAGAAAGAACTTAGAAAGTGTAAGAAAGAATTTATTCCTCTTAGAAGAGTAAAGAAAACTCTTGAAAATGACGAGAAAAAACTTCGTAGAAAAGAGGCTCTTGTTGCTAAACAAAAGGTTGTTCTCTATGGCGTAAATAACTATGCAGACATTGATGAAGAGAAAGCAAAAAAACTCGAAGAGGATCTTGACCTACTTGAAGGACTTAAACTTTCCGTTCAACACTGTGAAGAGGTTATGGAAAAGAACGCAGAGAGATATCCACTTCTTGAAAAGATATTCAATCTTCTTTCTTCTCAAAATGCCGAACTCAAAGAGGACATCAAAAAATTGCAAGAGGCAATCGAAAGCATAAATTCATCAGATGATACAACTGCCGATGCTGAATAATACAAAAAAATGAGATATAGTAAAATAGTATCAGTAAGAACTTGCAAACAACAAAACTTTATTGCTGAACAAAAATTTAAAAAATAATTTTCACAAAAAATATAAATTTTCACTAAAAAAACGGTTTCAAAGCATGAAAATTGCCAAAATTGAAACCGTTTTTTATATATTTAATAAGTTTAATTTAAATTTTTTATTTGTTCTTTTGAGCCAAAAGAGAAAAACAAACTGAGTCTGATTTTATTTAAAAGATACAAAATAGTAAGTGGCTAAGGCACTTGGGCAGGCTTAGTCTGTTTCTTGCAAAAAATCGACAAAAATTAAACAAAATCGACAAACTGAGTTCTTAAAGAAATTAAAATATATACTTCTGTAAGTAAGTGGCATTTCAATGCCAGTCAATAGGTGTCTCTTTATGAGCGAGTAAAAACTCATTGCATTTTGAAAAATGTTTGCAACCGAAAAAGCCTCGATAAGCAGAAAGGGGACTAGGATGCGGTGCTTTAAGCACTAAATGCTGAGGTGCAATCAAGGGAGAAAAACTTTGAGCGAATGAGCCCCACAGCATAAATACAGCAGGTTTTTGTCTTTGCCCAACAAGCTTTATTATCTTTCTCGTCAAGGTCTCCCAGCCTCTATCTTTGTGCGAGTTAGCCTGTCCTCGTCTTACCGTAAGAACGGTGTTAAGTAGCAGTACGCCCTGTTTTGCCCATCTTTCGAGATTTCCATTTTTGAGGCAGGTTATACCAAGGTCTGACTCAATTTCTTTCATGATATTTACAAGGGAGGGTGGAATTTGAATGTTTTCTGGCACAGAGAAAGCCAGCCCTTGTGCCTGTCCTGGCTCATGATAGGGGTCTTGTCCGATAATGACAACCTTAATCTTATCAAAGGGGAGTTGATTTAAGGCGTTAAAAATTTTGTCCTCGCTTGGATAGACTTGATATTTTGAATACTCATCATTCAAAAACAATTGCAACTTTTTAAAATAATCTTTATGGAACTCCTCGCCTAGCAGGTCGTACCAACTTTTTCTTATCTGTATCATATTGTTATTATAATATTTTTTTATTAAAAGGTCAATAATTTAAAGGAAGTATTGACAAAGAATATTTCCTAAGGTATAATGTAAGAATTGATGGAGAAAAAAATGAAAATAAATTTGACAAACGACGAAATAGTAAATATTGTACGTATGGTACTTGATAGCGACTACCAACTTGCATCACTATATAGAGAGGATGAGGACGATATAAATTCTGTCCGCATGACTTTTTATAATATGCAAAAGCATGACAAGGTGTATATTTCTTTCAGAAACAATCATATTGAGGTTATTTCAAATGACAACAAGAGCATATATCTTCTCCAAAAATATTATCTTGACTATATAAGCACCAAATTTGCAGAGATAGGACAGAAAAGAGATGAGATTGTTACCTCTGCCACCAAACTTGCAAATAAATTGAAATTTTCTATTATTAACTCTATGTACAATGAGGGAGTAGAAGAAATAGACTCTCTGCTTAAAGATAAAGATAAATTTACCCTCGCAAGTGCTATGGACTATGTCCGCTGTGGTAATCATACCTCATTTAGAAAGATTGACAATCCATATGCTAAATTAAAGCGGGATATAAAGATAGGACAGGTATATGTTGCCGACCTTAACCCTGTTGTTGATGCCGAGTATGGCGGTAAACGTAATGTGGTTGTGATAGGTTATAACAATGACAGGACAAATTTTGTAGTTGTGCCATGTACCACAAATGCAGATAATGGAATGAATATAGGGTTTATGACAGAAAAGGCAAACTATGCGGTAGCAAACAAGATAAAAATAGTATCACCTATGAGGTTATTCGAATTTAAAGGCGTTATAAGCAAGCAAAATCTAGAAAAACTCAAAGAGGCGGTGCTCTCATCCTATGCTCTATTTGAAGAAAAACAGTTTAACGAAGAATTTAAAACTAAAATCTCCTACAAGAATTCGGTAGAAAACACACAAACTCTTGATGGACTTTCTGTTCTCTTTCCTATACGAAATCCTAGTGAGAAGGTATTAGTTAAAATTATCAATGGCTATTATAGACACCTTGAAAGCATTGACGGCATAAAAAGAGGAGAGGTGCAAGAGGGCGACTATTACACAAACACAAGTTTTAAAAACAACACAATTATAACAATATTAAATGGTAAGTCGGGACAGCAGGAAGTAGAAAAATATGACTTTTCCAACTTTTGCGTTAAAAGATTAAATGAAGAATTTAAATGGAAATATGATAGAGATTTAACCTCATATTACCAAAAAGATATGTTGAAGTATGTTAAAAGTTACTATATTCATCTGCTTAAATATCTTTGCAATCTTGAAAATATGTTCTATCGAAAAGAAAATTTAGTGGAAACAAGCGAAGAGGAAGAGGAGTATCTCATAAGACATAGCAAAATCTTAAAGGACAAATTTAACGAACTTGGGTTTATATATAGCGGAAAATTTGAAGAATTAATTCTAGACGGTTCAAAGGCCTTCAAAATGTCTGAGTTTAAAAGACAAGAGCCTATTCAAGACGAAGATGATAAACTCATTGAAAGACTTGAAAGTGATAAAGCACTAGAAGAACTTGACGAAGATGAAAACGAGTAGGGTTATATAAAGGAAAAAATATATAAAAAAAGGTAAAAATTGTAAAAAAAAAGGTTAAAATAAAATAGAAACAATAAAAAAGCATAATGTTGGTGTTTGATATTATGCTTTTATTTTGAATAAATTTTAAATTATTTTCTTGTCTCAACTGCGACAGATAGTGCAACGGTTGCTCCAACTATTGGATTATTGCCCATACCGATAAAGCCCATCATTTCAACATGAGCAGGCACAGAGGAAGAGCCAGCAAATTGAGCGTCGCAGTGCATACGTCCCATAGTGTCAGTCAGTCCATAACTTGCAGGGCCACATCTCATATTGTCAGGGTGGAGAGTTCTACCTGTACCGCCACCTGAGGCAACTGAGAAATACTCACGCCCATTTTCATAACACCACTTTTTGTAAATGCCAGCAACAGGGTGTTGGAAACGCATAGGGTTTGTGGAATTACCTGTTATTGACACGTCAACCTTTTCGTGTTGCATAATAGCCACGCCCTCAGGTACGTCATACGCACCATAGACCTTAACTTTCGCCCTCTCTCCATTTGAAAATGGTTTTTCGGAGAGGATTTTAAGTTCTCCTGTCTTGTGGTCGTAACTAGTAGAGACAAATGTAAAGCCATTTACACGAGAGATGATGTAGGCGGCGTCCTTACCAAGCCCATTTAGAATGACGTTGAGGGGAGTTTTGCGAACTTTATTTGCCGAGGTTACAATTCCGATAGCACCCTCAGCCGCAGCGAAACTCTCATGCCCAGCAAGGAAACAAAAACTCTTTGTCTCCTCTTTTAAGAGCATGCTACCAAGCCTGCCATGACCTAGCCCTATCTTACGCTCGTCGGCAACCGAACCTTTTACGCAATAGGCTTGCAGTCCCTCGCCAAGTTTTAGGGCGACCTCGCTTGCCTTGTTTGTGCCACTAACCAGTGCGATAGCCACACCAAGTTCATAGGCTTTAACAGCATTGTCAAAGCAGATAGGTTGAATACCTTTGACGATTTCTTCTACATTTATACCGTTTTCAAGGCATATCTTTCTTGCCTCGTCAAGACTTTTTATATGATATTTTTTCAAGGTATCTTCAATACCTGTTTTTTTAACGGTGTAATCCATCAGTCTACCCTCCTTGGATCTATAACACTCTTTGCCTCGGCAAATCGTCCATAGGTCTTAGTCGCCTTTTTGATAGCCTCTTTTGAGTCCATTCCCTCACGAAGAGACTTCATAAGTGAGCCTATTGCCACATATTCGTAGCCTATAATCTCGCCATTTTCATCAAGTCCCTCTTTTGTGATGTATCCCTCAGCCAAATTGAGATACCTCGTACCTTTTCCCTCTTGCGAGTAGACAGTTCCAACATTGCTAGAAAGAGTTTTGCCGAGGTCTTCAAGTGCTGAGCCGACAGCAAGACCATTTTCAGAGAAAGCCGATTGACTTCTTCCGTATACAAGTTGCAAAAAGATGTTTTTCATAGCGTCATTGATAGCGTCGCACACAAGGTCGGTGTTTAGTGCTTCAAGCAGTGTCTTTCCTGGCAAAATTTCTCCTGCCATAGCCGCCGAATGAGTCATACCGCTACAACCGATAGTCTCAACAAGTGCCTCTTTGATGATGCCATCTTTAATATTTAGTGTAAGTTTGCATGTGCCTTGTTGTGGAGCACACATTCCACAGCCATGCGAAAAGCCAGAAATTTGTTTTATATCCTTTAATTGAACCCAATCTCCCTCTTCTGGAATAGGCGAAGGGCCAAAACCTGTCATATTTTTAGGACAACTCATTTTATATTCCTCCGCTTTTAATTATATATAGCACGCTAAAATAAGTCAAACAAATGACAATCAAAATTAATAAAGATAAAGATATTAATAAGAGAAAAAATAATAAAAAAATAATTTAAAAGTTATTAATAAAAGTCAATTTAATTCAAATTAAGTTGACTTTTTTTATTTATTAATGTAACATTATTAGTAAAATAAAACTAAATAGGAGAGAGAAAAATGAAAGTCAACACAAATCTATACAAAACACTAAAAGAGCGTGGACTTCTCTATCAATGCACAGACGAGGAAGCACTAAAAAAACTGCTTGAAAGTGGCAAGCCTATTGCACTATACGAGGGGACTGATCCAACCGCCGATAGTTTGCATATAGGACACTGCGTGCCATATGTAATTATGCGAAGATTTCAGCAGGCAGGACATAAAGTATATCTTCTTATGGGTGGGGCTACCGCTTGTATTGGTGATCCGTCTGGCAAGAGCGAGATAAGAAAGATGATGACAAAAGAGCAAATTCAGTCCAATATTGATAAAATCAAGGACACCTTAAAGGTATTTTTAGACTTTGAGGGAGAGAATAAGGCGGAGATTGTCAACAATTATGATTGGTTTAAAGATTTGACCTATATTGATTTTATGCGAGATATAGGACAATTTTTCAATGTAAACGAAATGCTTTCAAGTGAAATCTATGACAATCGTCTCTCAGAGGGCGGACTAACCTTTTTTGAAATGGGATATATGCCAATGCAGGCTTATGACTTTATACATCTCAACGAAAAATATGGTTGCTCGCTTGAATGGGGAGGGGCAGACCAGTGGGGAAATATTGCAGCAGGCGTTAAACTTGCAAGAAAAATGAGCTATGCAGACGGAAAGAAAAGAAATATGATAGGTGCGACAAATCCACTTCTCTTGACACCAGAGGGTAAAAAGATGGGCAAGACTGAGAAAGGTGCTATTTGGATAAATAAAGATAAAATATCAGCCTATGACTTCTATCAAGGTATCTATCAGACGCCAGACGCTTGCGTTGAAATGATGTTCGCACTCTTCACAGATGAGCCTATGGATAAGGTAAGGTCGCTTGTCAAAGAGGACATTGTAAAGGCTAAAAAACTGCTCTGCTATGAGATAACAAAATTTATTCGTGGGAAGGAGGACGCAGATAAGGCAAGAGATATGAGCGAAAATCTCTTTACGCAAGGTGGCGACGACGCTCCTACTTTTGAAATATCAAGAGAAGAATTAAAACAAGGTAAACCTATTTGCGACCTATTGTTTGAGACAGCCCTCTCGCCATCAAAGAGCGAGGCACGACGCCTTATTCAAGGGGGTGCGATTTCAGTAAAGGGTCAAAAGATATCTGATTTTACCCTAACAATAAAAGAAAGCGATTTTGAAGATGACTCGCTTCTTCTCAAAAAAGGCAAAAAGAACTTTATAAAAGTTGTGATAAAATAAAAAAGGAGAAAAGAACATAAGGACGAAAATAAAATAAGAAAGAAAAAAGAGAAGTTAGTTAGGACAGAATTAAAATAATAAATAAGAAATGCGTTTGAAAGAATTAAGAGAAGAGCGAGGACTAACTATGACCGAACTTGCTAAGAAAATAAATGTAAGTCCAAACACCGTAAGTCGTTGGGAGCGAGGGAAGAGGTTGCCAAATTTGGATGCTATAATTGCTCTTGCAAAGTTTTTTAAAGTATCAACTGACTACTTATGTGGACTTGAAGATTAAAAATTGTTAAGAAATAATGAGGACAATTCAATTTTAAATATGATATAAACAAAAATATTGTTGATTTTATAAAAATAAAAACTACCAAAAGTAAGAAAACAGATGAATTTTAAAAATGAAATCGAAATAATTGAGAAAAAATCTAAATTTTATGGATATCTATTTGAGTGCCAAAGCGAAAGCGAAATAAGACAGGCACTCTCCTTTTTGAAAGAAAGACACAAAAAGGCAACACATATTTGCTGGGCGTGTAGACTAAAAACTCCTTTCATAGAGAGGGCGGTCGACGACGGCGAACCTAGTGGAACAGCAGGCAGACCAATTCTGTCAGTGCTTCAAAAGAAAAATGTCGAAAATGTCTGTGTGATTATTGTCCGCTACTTTGGGGGAATAAAACTCGGAGCGTCTGGGCTAGTGCGAATTTATGCGAAGGCGACAGCAGAACTTTTTAAGTAGATTATAAAAATTTAAAAAATAAAACATGCAACTAAAAAAATATAAAAATAGTTGCAACAATAAAAATACAAAACCAATAGTAGTAGGGAATAAGGTAAAAATTTAATATATTAAGAATTAAAAAAGTTAAAATTTATCAAATTTATTTAAAAAAATTTCCTATTATGATATAATAAGGGTATGAAAGAGATAACTGAGATTAAGAAGATAGGCAAAGGGCTACGTTATAGCCTCTATTTAGACGGAGAGTTTTTTGGTGTGTACGAGGCTGAGATTTTAGCACGACACTGCCTTAAAACAGGAGAGAAATTTGATGATGAGTTTTTTGATAAGTTGAGGCTAGAAAATGGCGATTATGCCTGCTTCAATAGAGGACTAACACTACTTGAAAAGGGGATGAAAAGCGAGAAAATGCTTAGGGATTACCTTCGAGGTAAGGACTACCCAAAAGAGAGTATTGACAAGGCAACTGACAAATTGAAAGAGTATGGATATATTGACGATGAGAGTTTTTGCGAAAGTTATATTTCCTCATATAGAACAAAAAGCAAGAAAAGGTTAAAATATGATTTGCTCTATAAGGGGATAAAAGAGGAAATAGTAGAGGAGAAACTTGCCGAAGTTTACAGCGATGAGGATGAGCAAGAAAATCTTTTCATGCAGGCAGAGAGATACATGAGAGCCAAAGAATTTGACCTCAAAACCAAGCAAAAATTTTATAATCATTTTGCATCAAAGGGTTTTGGTAGTGGCATGATTTTGAGTACGTGGGAGAAGATAAAAAATGATAGGACTTGACGCAAAAAAGATTGAGGATGATGATAAAATTTTACAGGCTTTAAACGATTTTGCACTGCCAAGTGAGATTGACTATATAAAAAAATCGTCCTGTCTAAAAGTTAGAAAGCAGAGAACGACCGCTCTTATCTGCGTGAAAAATGCAGTTAAAAAGGCTCTTGGGTTGGATGAAAATGAATATAACTTTAAAGACATTGAACTTTCTCATGAGAAGAGCGGAAAGCCTTTTGTTATCTTGCACGGCATGGCACTTGAAAAATATAATCAAAACTTTGCCGATAAAAATATAGAAATTTCTCTATCACACATACCAAATTATGCTGTTGCCATTGCTATTTTACAATAAAAGACCGTTATCTAAGGTCTTTTATTGTCTTTCTTTTTCAGTTAACTCATCAAGTGTCTGCATAATAGCAGTATAATTTAAATCAGCGTTATATTGCAAAGTAATTCGCTCTACCTTATTTATCTCCATATTTAATATAACATAAAAAAAAGTCAATATAAGTTTGCATAATTGCAAACTCTTTTTGACAAACTAATTCAAATGGTTTAAAAAATAAAAACAAAGGGGATAATTATGTTTAGAAAAGTTAGACTTAAAAGAGGTTTATTAAAGAGAGCAAGGAAAATAACTTCGACAAATATTGACCTAAGCCTTAAAGACGAATATGCAAATTTTTTTGGCAGTCAGCATAATATGGTAGTAGAAGGGGAGGTATTTCAAGAGGTCCACAATAAAACCTTTGACGAACTTGCACCCCTCGAAAAAGCCGACCTAACTGATTTTTGGATAGGAGAACATGGAGCAGATAAAAAGAGGAGAAATTTATTACGCCGACCTTAGCCCTGTTGTTGGTAGTGAACAGGGCGGTGTTCGTCCTGTGCTAATTATTCAGAATGACATCGGCAATAAGTATTCGCCGACTGTAATAGTATCTGCGATAACAAGTCAACTCGGCAAAGCCAAACTGCCGACGCATATAGAACTGCCAGCCGAGAAATACAACTTGCCTAAAAATTCGGTTGCCTTGCTTGAACAGATAAGGACACTTGATAAACGCAGATTGCAAGAAAAGATAACCACTCTCTCGCCAGAGAAGATGCGAGAGGTCAATAAGGCATTATTGATATCGTTAGGATTTTAGTTGGTGGGGCAACAAAACATTTTAAAATAAAATTGTAAGTTTTATGCTTACAATTTTATTTTAACTCCTTACGGAGAACACGGGCACGGCTTTTTTTTGGGGAGACACCAAATTCATTTATCACCCCAAAAGTGATAAAACACTTTCGGGGAACCCCGATGACGCTGGCACGACTTGCGAGGCAAGTCTAACAGCGATGAACCGCACACTGCGGAATATAATTCCTTGTATGCTTTTGGTTTCTCTCCCAAGCCTCTTCCACCTGCTCGAAAAATTCCGCTGGACATTTTTCTTCGCAACAAGGACCCGCAAGGGGTAGATTTATATTGGCAGGGCAACAAAACATTTTAAAATAAAATTGTAAGTTTTATGCTTACAATTTTATTTTAACTCCTTACGGAGAACACGGGCACGGCTTATTTTGGGGAGACACCAAATTAATTTATCACCCCAAAAGTGATAAAACACTTTCGGGGAACCCCGATGACGCTGGCACGACTTGCAAGGCAAATCTAACAGCGATGAACCGCATACTGCGGAATATAATTCCTTGTATGCTTTTGGTTTCTCTCCCAAGCCTCTTCCATCTGCTCGAAAAATTCCGCTGGACATTTTTCTTCGCAACAAGGACCCGCAAGGGGTGTGATTTTAAATTATAAAGACACTAAAATTTTGGTTTTCCTCCCATCTGGGTTCCCTTGAAATTGACTAATTTCAAGGGTGGTAACTCCCTTTCCACCTCTTATTAAAAAACAGGCTTTAAGCCTGCATTTTGTTGATTGTTTTATAGATATCTTTCCAGCCATTTGTAAGTATTTTATTTTTTCCCTTGCATTTTTTATTTGCAGGGGTTTTGTATATTATTACAGGGACAACCTTTGAAAAATTTTCAATGTTGTTTGCATCGTCCTCAATCATGACCTCAACCTTTTCTTCTTTTATAACCTCTATCTTGTTATAGGTAAAATATATCGTGTCATAGTAAATTTTGTTTTTACTAAGCCACTTTTTTACCGCTTCCCGCATCTTCGCTCCCTTTTCATTATCGAGATAAGAAAAAGACCTTGATGTAATTATCACAATTCTGTGCCCATCATTATGTAGTTTTTGTATGTAGTAATTTGCATGATTGTTCATTTTGACAACTTTTGCATAGTGAAGTGAATATTTTTCCCAAAAATCGTCCTCAACAACACTTGAAACATTAAATTGTTCGTGAAATTTTTCTTTACTCTTATTAAATTTAAAGGAAATATTATTTTCTTTAAGGTATGACTTGAAATGTCGCCATGTGTAATTGTTAAGATTACAAAGCACTCCGTCAATATCAACACCAATAACCATAATATCTCCTTAAAAAAAATGGCAGGGGTGGTAGGAGTCGAACCCACCTCAGGAGTTTTGGAGACTCTTATTCTACCGATGAACTACACCCCTATATTGTTGCGTTTAAAAACTTAAACACACTATTAATAATACAATAAAATATAAAAATAGTCAATAAAATTTAAAAAATTAATTTAAAATGAATAAATTACTATGTGATGTTAAAATTTTATTAGCATAAAATTTTAATAAATTCTTGCGAATTTGTGCGTTTTACGCACTCATCACATAGTATCTTTCATAACTAAACTTTAAAATTGCCCTAAAAGTCGCCTAGCGAGTATTGCAACCAAAGACCGCAAAACATTTTTATACATAAATTACTAAAAAAATTGGTTTTACTATAATCTTGCTCTTGCAATGCAAAAATTTTGCCAAAATATTGTCAAAAACGTGAGATTTGTCAAAAAATGTGTAAAATTAGTCGGAGTAAATTTTGACAATAATGTGTAAATTTTTTAAAATTTAATAAATCATTTATAAAAACAGCGAGATTATATCCTTAGTGCAGTCGACAACATCTTTAAGTTTTTTGTTGTCCTCAATGAGACGTTGATTGTAACATATTTGCATTTTGAAACAGTCGTTTTTAATTTGATTTATCGTACGGGACTTTCTATACGAGTCAAACACCGAATTGATTGAGAAATGTGAGAGGTTATGTCTATTTAAAATGTTGATTATCTGATACAATTTTTCTTTGTTGTACTCGTCTGGCAAAAATAGCGTAACGTCTTGCACACGAGCAATATTTAAAATATGAATTTCAAGGAATAACCTTGTCGAAGGGGAGAGAAGGTTTTTATAGAGTGCATTTTTATAGGCATTAGTTTTTGTATTAAAGTAATCCTCCTCGTTATCTTTACTCTTGTAAATGATAGAGAAGCCGAACTCGTTATTCAATGCCTTACAAATGCTTCCGCTCATGCTCTCGCTTTCCTTTTCCTTGCCTTCAAACATACCTTTTTTGGCGTGCGGTGCAGAGAGAATAATTTCTGGCAAACCATTAATATACTCAAAATCATTGATACTTTGAGAGGAAGAGAATTTTTTATCATCCTCACGCAATTTTTTGATGTCAATATGTCTTGCTCTTACCACCTCACGTTGACGGAGAGTCTGACAAAATAGGTGCAGAGCGTTTACTATTTTTACAATATTTTTGCCATTTTGCAAGAATTTCTCATTAATTTCAATTTTTAATGCCTTTTTATGCAGATTTTCGCATATCCACGTAGCAAGAGAACCATCTTTTTGTGAACTATTAAAATTAATATTGTTTATTCTATAATTATTCAAAGCAAAAACCATTTCTTGAAGAATTTCTGTGTCATCAAAAAGGGTCTTGCCCAGGTTCGAACAAAGGCTTACAGCGGTTAAGTCGGCAAAATGTTTGCAGTCAAGTTCTATCATAATGATAGGCTTATAACTTTGGCTAAATGAGGCAAGCCTATCACAAAAACTCTCTTTTTTCTTGTTGCTCTTTTTATCCTCTTCTTCATTTTTGCTATTGTTTCCGCTTAAAGCCTCAATTTGTTTGAGTTTTACCTCGTTTTTTGATACATTGCAAAGCATGGTATAACCATAATATTTGTTAAGTAACCTAGCGATTAAATGAGATTGTCCCTTATCGCTAAGAGAGTTCTTCACACAAAAAATGATTTCGGTATCTCCCTCATTGTAAACAAAAGGTTTGTCCCTTTTGACTTTAAAATAGAAGTCCATTTCTTTATCAATTTGATTTTTTGAAAGTTCTTTTAACATACATCACCTACGTTTTTATTATAACAAATAATCAAAAAAAGTCAAAAACAATATTGAAAATATATAAAAAATATGATAAAATATTAAAAATAGTAAAAAACTTTAAAAGCAAAAACAAAGAGGTGAAAATGAAGGAAAAGATTGATATAGGATTTAAAGGCTATTATCTTTCACGCAAGGTTGACACAAGAAAGATAGAGTCGTCGCAGAGAGAAATAGAGGACTATAAAAATGGCTCGCTTGCAAGGTTTATCAATCCCTTTATTAAGGAGTTCAACAATCTCGTCAGCCTTGATTATGTAATCAAGAGTGATAAACTTGAAGAGGTGGACTATGGCGTTATGGAAGATGACTTAAAGGACATCAAGTACGGACTTATTACAAACAGCGGAATTCTTGCCTTTCAGTATAAACGAGGTAAGATAAAAGAGACAAAAGAGGGTGTATTTGGATTTAGAAATAACACTGATTTTGGAGTTGCGGTCAAAACAATTTTAAAAAAGGGTCTTGGCAATTTTAAAATGATAACTTTTGAGAACCTAAAAGATTATTATAAGAAGAGTAAAATAATAGGTAAATTCAGGACTTGTCAGTTGCAAGATAGTTTTGTTAAAAATACACACCTGATATATATAAATCCGATGAAAAGAGAGTTTAAAGTTTTGCCCAATAAGAGCCATATGCTTGCACTCCAACAGATAATAGAAATGGCAAATAGGAGTAGACAGAATGGCGAAAAACTCGAACGACGCTCCTTAGAGATTATCAATGGACTGCTTTTCAGCGGAACAGAACGTGAGGGAGAGCGAGGACTTGGAAAATTCAGAGACACAAACATTCTAGTGCAGTGGTGGGACGCCTTTGTGCTTAGAGAGGTGTTAGAGCGAGACTATTTAGGCAACCCAACAAGGTACAATAACACTCCTCTTATCAAAGAGATACAGGCACTTCTCGATTGGTATAATAGTGCAAATGATGTTTCGTCAATAGTTAAAGCATCAATTTTGATGCTGGAAATATCACGCCTTCAACCTTTTCGTGATGGCAATAAAAGGACAGCAAGACTGTTTTCAAACTATGAACTTATTAAGAGTGGCTATCCGATTGTGGCGTTTAGGGCAGATTCGAAGGGTAGTTTTGATAACCGCCTTGCAAGATGTATAAACAGCAGGGACATATCCGACTTTGCCGACTATTTGGTAGATATGATAGACCAGCAACAGCAGGCATACTTAAATGAGGTAACAACACTTGCTCACTATCTTGATGACGATATGGCACACTCTAAGGTGCATGAAATTGATGGGGAGAAACAGTAAATTACAAAATAATTAAAAACCGTTTTAAAAAAGTTTTATAATTTGTGAAAATGTGCTAAAATATACACCAAAGGGTGAAAAATGGAAATAAGTACATTAATCGGACAGTTTTTAGACGCAAACGTGTATATAGTAAAAAAGGGTAAAAATTGCCTTATAATTGATAGCGGTGCTTTCTTGTATGATATGATTAAGGCGGTAAAAGGGTATAAGGTCGATGGGATTCTTTTGACGCATGGACACTTTGACCACTCTTGCCATTGCATTGACTATGCACGATTTTTTGGATGTAAAATTTACGCAAGCGAGAAGATTAAGGATACTCTAACCGATCCTGTTGCCATTTATTCAGAGCATGGGGATACGATAGAGGATTTTTCTCGCTTTGAGTTTATAGAGGAAGATAAGACTATCAAAATAGGTGATTTTGAGGTGGAATGTTACTATTGTCCAGGGCATAGCAAGTGCTGTGAGTGTTATATTATAGATGGCGTAATGTTTTCAGGCGATGTGCTATTTAATAAGGGGATAGGGCGAACAGACCTTAAAAACTCAGATAAGAAAGAGATGCTAGAAAGTCTTAAAAAACTTGAAAAGTTAAATTTCGCTGAGGTATACAGCGGACATGGCGAAAAAAGCACTTACGATGACCAAATGAAGAACATAGCAGTATTTAAGAGGTTTTTAGCAAGATAACCAAGCCTAACGCTTGGCGATTGTCCGATTAATTTTATCATAAATACAAACCACATCTCCGCTCTCAACCAAGCCTAACGCTTGGCGACTAACAGATTAGCTTTTTTTTGAAATTATACTTATTCTCCGCTCTCAAACATTTGGTTTGAGAGCGGAAATAAGTCAGTTTTTTTAATATACTTAATCGGACAATCGTCAAACATTTGGTTTGAGAGCGGAGATAAAATATACTTTCAGATAAAACACATCGGACAATCGTCAAACATTTGGTTTGAGAGCGGAGAATAAGTTTGTTTTTTTAATATACTTAATCGGACAGTCGCCAAGCGTTAGGCTTGTTTGGAGAGTCGCAAATCGCTACCTTTGACGTACACACATATAGAGGTGGCTTTGTCAATAATTCTGCTTGAAATTCGCTCGTCATAGTAGTCTTTTATATCATACAAATCAAGGTTAGAGGTTATGATTGTCGGCAGTTTCTTCATTTTTCGCTCGTTTATCACTTGATAGAGATAGTTGATTGTAATATTCGGTTGCCTAAGTTCTGTTCCAAGGTCATCAATAAAGAGAATTTCGCTGTTTAAATACCTGTCAAGGAGCGCACTCTTTTCGTCAAGATCTCTTGTTGAGTAACTCTTGATAAAATCTTGATGCATCGCAAAAGAGGTAGTAAGAAGAACTACATGATTAAGAGAGATAAGTTCGTTTGCCATGCACTTAATAAGATGAGTCTTGCCTACGCCTGTATCCCCAGCAATGAAGATGAGGGTTTTATCAAACTTAGAATGACACCACTGTGCCATTTTGGTATATAACTTTCTCATCTGCTCGCTGTTTTCAAAAATGGAAAAGTTTACATCTTTAAAGTCTTCAAGTTTGTCAAACCCACTCTCTCGTTTGAGGGTGTTGTTGATCTCTTTGATAAGACAAGAGCAGTACTGCCCATCAATATAGCCACTATCATTACATTTTTTGCAGTGGTATATAGGTTCAATAGAGGGTAACCCTAACTCCTTTAACCTTTCCTCGTATTTCTTTTTGAGGTTTAATACCTTTTGCGAAAGAGGTTTGTTCTCTTTGACCGCCTCAATCATCTTTGTGGTGTATTCTTGATAGAGCGACTTAAATTTTTCATCCTTAAATGCTAAAATTTTGTTCTCTTTTGCTCTGTTTTCAGCGTCAAATCGCCTTTCGTCTATGATAGTCCTCGCCCTTTCAATAACAGAAGTTTTCATTTTCTCCCCCTAAAAGTATAATTTTTTTAAAAATTTGCCTAAATTATGCTAAAATTGTTTATCTTTGTCTAAAATTTTTGCATATTTGTTAAAAATAATGTTTGAATTTGTCTAAAATTGTCTAATTTTGTCTAAAATTATCAAAAATTTTCTTATTTTTTTAAATAATATCTAAGTTTTGCATGTCTTTATAAAATTTACAAATTTTTTTAGTTTTTTGCTAAGTTAGAGCCATATTTTTAAATTTAAATGCCACATTATCTTAAAACTATCATACATCAATCTCGTCAATTGATTGAAATAGTGCGTTGATTTCCTCTTTTGAATAACTACGACCGCCAAAGTTATTCTTTTTGCTTACCTTTTCCTCAATCGGCTTGTTCGCCTTTGCCTCGTCAAGTGTGTTTATGCCCTTTTCATGATAGTCGGCAAGTATTTTTGAGAGGTACTTGATAGGGTTATTTTTGCCCTTCGAAATAGAGATGGCATAGTCAAGCACATCACTCTTTGTCTTCCATTCCTCAGTCCAAATTTTGTAGTTTGTTCGGTCAAAGGTGCTTACATTTCTCTCAATGCCAAGACTAAACAAAATCTCTTTTATCTTGTCATCGTCGGCTAGCACTTGGTTCATGTATTGACTAAAAGCGCTAAGCGACAATAGTCCAAGTTTATAGAATTTCGCACAAGTCTTGTCCATACCTTCAAGCGTGCGGATAGAGTTTTTAAAGCAGTAAGAGGCAATTTCGACGAGCAAGTTTTTTTCAAATCCCATATTTATCCATTTAAGTATATAGTTTTCAACCACAGTTTCAAGGTTCTCATAGTAGACGCCGATAGCCTTGTTTACCTCTTTTGCAAGGTCATAAAGGGACTGCTTTTCATTTTCAAAGTCGTCGATTTCCTTTGTAGACATAAGTTTCATCTCGAAATACTTAGTCAATATGCAATCCAATTTTTCAAAATTCAACCTAGATTTTTTCTTGTATGACTTGCAAATATGTATTATTACGTCAAGGTTGAACCCATAATCACTCAGCCACTTGTTAAGTAAGGCTCGCTCTTCGATATAAGGGGAGCGGTGAATGCCAAGCACCTCAAAGATTTCAAGAATGCTAGGGTCCTTTTCTTCAAATTGACGTAATCGTTCCTCAACCGCCTTTGTGGTAGTTATGCCCTCGTATGCCCAATTTTTAGCAACGGTGAGTATGTAGTGATAGCCGACAGCCTGCTTTTTTGTGTTGACGCAGTACTGCATAATCATAAGAAGAGCCTCCTGTTCAACATGATAGCGTTCAAGGAAATCATAGTACTCCTCATACTCATGCTTAGTTATAGAACGTTTGCCTTGAAAGATATCCTGTGCCTGAGCGTTAAAGGTGGCATACTTGTCAGGCTTGAAGAGTTTGTTTGAGTTAAGTACATTTTTCAGCGGTATAAACACCACTTGCACAGGGTCGGTACTAAGTAGTTGTACCAGTCCTTGCTCTTGCCAAAATTCAAAAGCACCAATGACGTCCTCCTGGCTCATATTAAGTGTTTTAGCGAAATTTTCTAGGGAGTTGTCAAAGGAAGAACTCTTGCATAGATACAACCCATATACATACACAACCACAAATTGAGGCTCTGCAAAGGGTAGATAGTCATTTATAAAAATATTGTCGATTTCAGTTTTAGAACTTGCAATAAACTCGCTTGAATATTTACAAAAAGCCATAAAAATTTACCTCGAAACAATTTTAACATAAACCACTCAAATTTACAACCTTTTTTAATAGGTTGTTTTTTTCTTATTAGTTTTTTTATCTAATTGCGAAGAATTTTTCTAAAAACAATTGCAATTTTACAAATGATAACTTACATAAAAAATACAAAATTTAGTAAAAAACGCAAAATTTCAACAAAAAACATGAAAAATTCATAAAAAACAAATAATTTTTCTAAAATAATAATTTTTTGATTTAAAATTTATGATAGAAAAATAGGTTATCAAAATAGACAAAGACAAGTATATTATAGCATGAAGAAAATAACGCTAAACAAAAAAACAAAGATAATATCGGTATCATTGCTCTTTTTAGTTGTGCTAGCAGTGGTAATAATTATATGTGTAAATGGACTTAAAGAGGAAGAAAAACCGCTTTCAACCTACAATATGAAACTTTCCTACGATGATGAAAACCATGTTTTAAGTGGCGAAGAGGAGATAACCTTTATCAATAACTATGACAATATGTTCACATGCCTATATCTTCATCTCTATCCAAACGCTTTCAGAGAGGGTGCGAAGAATGATCTTGTCAGCGTTGCGGATAGTGATGAGGTCTATGTCGACGGCGTCAGTTATGGCAATATCGAGATAAAAGGGGTGAGTAGCGAAGGCGAAAACTTAAACTACAATATCGAGGGCGAAGATAGCAATATTCTCAAAGTTGAACTGCCTGTCGAGGTTTATCCAGACGAGAGCATAACCTTTTCTGTCGAGTTTGCGACCACGCTTGCAAATGTCAATCATAGGCTAGGATATGGAAACAACGCCATAAACTTTGGCAACTTTTATCCTGTTATTTGTATGTACGAGGAGGGCGTAGGCTTTAAGACCGACCTGTACCACTCAAATGGCGACCCTTTTTATAGTGAGGTGGCATCATATCAAGTAGAAATTGCCTATCCTGCAAAATACACTCTTGCAAGTTCTGGCTCGTTGCAGTTGACAACCGAAGAGGAAGGAGTGGCAACAAGTAAAGTCTCAGGAGATAAAATTCGAGATTTCTGCTTTGTGCTTAGTGATATATTTGACTCAGTATCGCAAAAAGTAGGCTCAACAACTTTAACATATTATGGCTATGAGGGAGACAGCCTTTCCTCCGCCTTAGAAATCTCAGTTAAGGCACTAAACACTTTTAACGAACTCTTCGGCAAATATCCTTATTCGACATTAAATATAGTCAAGACAAATTTTCTTCATGGCGGTATGGAGTATCCAAACCTTGTTATGATAAGCGACAATTTAGAGGATGATGAGATAGCCTACGTGATAGTCCATGAAATAGCACATCAGTGGTGGTATGGAGTGGTCGGAAATGACGAGTATAACCACGCATGGATGGACGAAGGACTGACCGAATATAGCACTCTTCTTTTCTTTGAGGAGCATGAGGAGTACAATGTTGACACCGCTTCTCTTGTTAAAAATGCGACCGAGAGTTATAAGACCTTTGTGCGAGTCTATACCTCAGTAAATGGAGAGGTTGACACCTCAATGGATAGACCACTAAACAAGTTTGACACACAACCAGAATATGTGCAATGTACCTACACAAAGGGAATGTTAATGTTTGACTCAATCAGAAAGTCGGTAGGAGATAGAAAATTTTTCAAGGCACTAAAAGACTATTATCAAGACTTTGCATATAAAAATGCCAGCCCAGCCGATATGATAGCCTCATTTATAGATAGCACTAGGGTCGACCTTGAAGGGTTCTTTAACAGTTGGCTAAGTGGCGATGTGGTAATTAAATAGCCTGTCCAAAAACTTCACAAACAGGGCGAACTTAGTTTGTTTTTATTAGAAAGATACAAAAAGGTAAGTGCCTAAGGCACATTAAGGCACAAAAAAACAAGAAAATTTAGACAAAATAAGGTTGAACTCATAAAATTTAACACAAAAATCGATAAAAACAAGAAAAATCTGACAAATTTTACTTAAAAGATACAAAAAAAGAAAGTGGGCTAAACCACAAAAGAAACAAAAGGCAGATAAAATTTTAAAAAAGTGTCATTTACTATTGAAAAATGGGATGTTTCCGCCTTAAAATTTGAATAAACTTGAATTTTAAGGAGGAAATTAATATGGAAAACAATGAAAAATGCCAGCGAGACAAGATAGTCTTTTTTAAAAATTGGGCAAATTCTATCAACGTACTGCCAGAGGAGTTTCAACTAGAAACATATAAGGCTCTTCTTGAATATGGCTTCTCAGGACAGATGCCAAAGGGCATATCTAAGATTACAGAGGCACTTCTTGTAAGTTTTTCGCTAAGCGTCGAGAATGGCATAAGCCGTTCACAACAGCAGTCCCAAAATGGAAAGAAAGGAGGCAATCCAAATTTTATTAGGGGGCAGAAAAACCCTTATTATAATGAAAATGATGACATAAACGAAGATAACCCAAACATAACCGAAGATAACCCAGACATAAACCAAGATAACCCAAAGATAACCCAAGATTACCCAGACATAAACCAAGATAACCCAAAGATAACCCAAGATAACCCAAAGATAACCCAAGATTACCCAGACATAACCCAAACAAAAAGTGAGATAACCCAAGATAACCCTAAAATAGAAATAGAAAAAGAAATAGAAATAGAAAATAATAATTGTCTGTCTACGAATAAAAATAATCTATCATACGTGCGTGCGTGCGAGGATAGAGAGCAGTTAAAACAGACAATCATGAATGGCTATGTAAGTTATATCTCATATTGGGGGAGTGATATACATGGTAACGAGATATTTAGGGATATCATGTACGTTATGGCAGACGCCATCTTGAAAGCAAGAAAGGGCAAACTAAAATATCGGTGCACAAGATACAGCGAAAAGGAGATTTATGACAAGTTTTCAAAGATTGACGTACAAGACCTGAGAGATATAGTTTGGCAGATTGAAAACAATGACGAGATTAAAGACATAAGCCTCTATACATTGGGTGCTTTAATCAATAGGGCGGATGAGAAAGGATGAGGCTGACGAGAGGTTTTTAATATGGCTGATAATAAGGCTAACGAGAAAAAGTGATTTTCCTTTTAAGTGCGACAGCAATAGGTAATTATTAAGTTTTGCCATAATTTTTCAAAGCATGCCTAGAAAATCGCTTATGAAGTTTAATTGTTGTGGCTTGCTTTAAACTTAATTACAAATTTTCGTTCCAAATCTTGCCAAAATTTTAATTTTCTGCCGAACATGTTTAAATTTGAAAATTTTTGTGTTAAATACGTTTAAAATTACATAGCACTGTACCGAAAACGCTTTAAAACACTAATTTTGTGCCTAGTTTACATTAATCGCTTTAACATTGTCTTGCATGCTCTTTATCTTTTAAACCTATCATAGCCCTTTTGCTAGTTTTAAGTATAAGTCAAGGGCTAGGGTGTAGTGATATTTTAAAAGAGAGGAGTAAGTCTGAGAGGAAGATGAGGACATTTGGCAAAGACTATTGCTTGCTGAAAGAAGTTCTTCACAACTGTTTTTAATCTCCTCAATCTGCCCACTTGCATCTGAAAACAAGGTGTTAAAGTTTGAAATGGTATTACTCAAATTGCTGTGAGAGGTATTTAGGGCAAGTTTAGCAGAGGTCTCGTTGTAGACCAGTGTGTCAAGACTTATTGCAATGTCATAGAGGGCTAGGTAATAATCATAAAAGCAGTCAATCGCCATAGAAAGCACTCGTTTTTCTTCTGACGAAAAGTTTCCGCTTATGGATAGGGCAGGGAATTTAGCCTCAATAATTTCACTGTCCAGCCCTTGATTTGCCTTAACACTATTTTGTACCAGCACGGCATCATTTTTATTGGCATAAGCAGATGAAATTACGTAGAAATAATCATCTTGTTCCCACACATATCCGCCACCGCCAATACTTTGAAAGTCGCCAGCACGACCTTCCGCCTCGCTTTTAACTTGCGATCTTGCAAGAGAGAGCATGTATACAGAGAAGGAGTCCTTTGTTACAGAGGATGAGTTGCTCGCCGATGGAATAAGCAGATAAGACAAATAGTTTGCGATTATTATAGCCACAACCAAAAACAAAACACAGGCAATGATTATTAAAGATTTGCGATTATTAAATAATTTTTTGTTAAAATCTGTCATTTAATATTGAAAAATGCTCCTTTCCTATGATAAATTTAAAATATGCTAAAAATCGACAAAATATGCTAAAAAAAACGCACGAAAAAGTTTGCCAAAGGAAGAAAAAAGTATTATAATCACTATTGAAAACAACTAAGCCTTGTTTTCAGTGGCAAATGAAGATTGTAAGTAGATTGCGTCTTAGTATGCTCGGATAGTCTTGTTTGCACCTTAGGTTATGCTATATATTATGCAAAGAAAAGTTAGTTTATTTACGCATAGCAAAAAATGAGGCTTGCAAGATACTAAAAAACTATTTACAAAAATTTACAACATAAACAAACACATATCTACAAAAATTTGTTACAGCAAATTTTTACAACAAAAAGAGGAAATTTTAAAAAAGTTTTCGTATAAAAATATGCAGGAGGAAAAAATGAAAATTAGACCATTATTTGATAGAGTGGTACTTAAACCACTAGAAAGTGAAAATGAAACAAAGGGAGGTATCATCCTTCCAACCGCAGCACAAGAAAAATCTCAACTTGCCATTGTCAGTGCAGTAGGAAGCGGAAAAAACGCAGAAGGCAAAGAGGTTGGCATGTCGGTAAAGGTAGGCGACAAAGTGCTATACGGAAAATACACAGGTACAGAGATTACAGTAGACGAGCAGAAGTATGTCGTTGTAAGACAACCTGATATACTTGCTGTTATTGTTGATTAAGGAGGAAGAATATGGCTAAGAAAATTCTAGAAGGCTTGGAGGCAAGAAAGGCACTTGAAAGAGGTGTTAGCAAACTTGCAGGAGTTGTTAAGATTACGCTTGGGCCAAAGGGCAGAAATGTAGTGCTAGGCAAGAAGTTTTCAACTCCGCTTATTACAAATGACGGTGTTACCATAGCCAAAGAGATTGAACTTGATGATCCGTTTGAAAATATGGGTGCAGAACTTATCAAAGAGGTATCAGTCAAGACTAATGACGTGGCAGGAGATGGTACGACCACAGCATGCGTGCTTGCCGAGGCAATGGTAAGAGAGGGTATGAAGAACTTTGTAGCAGGCGCAAACCCTATCATATTGAAAAAGGGTATATTTAAGGCGGTAGAGGTTGCTACTGACGAACTTAAAAAGATGTCAAAACCAGTTACAAGTTCGCAAGATATTAAGCAGGTAGCCTCCATCTCGGCAGGAGATGAAGAGGTTGGCGACCTTATTGCTACCGCTATGGAAAAGGTAGGGCCAGATGGTGTCATCACAGTTGAGGAGTCTCAGACAATGAAAACAGAACTCTCAATTGTCGAAGGTATGCAGTTTGATAGAGGATATCTTTCACCATACATGTGCACAAATACCGAGAAGATGACAGCGGAACTTGACAATCCTTACATACTTATAACCGATAAGAAAATTTCAAATATTCAGGAGATATTGCCACTGCTTGAACAAATAGTCAAGATGTCAGCAAAACTACTCATAATTGCAGATGACGTTGAGGGCGAGGCACTTACTACACTCATCCTTAACAAACTGCGAGGCACATTCAATTGCGTGGCAGTAAAAGCGCCAAGTTTTGGCGAGAAGAGAAAGGCAATGCTTGAAGATATCGCAATTCTTACAGGGGGACAGGTGATTTCCGAGGAACTCGGATTTGACTTTAAAAATGTAGGAATTGATATGCTAGGTAGAGCAAAACTTGTCAAAGTTGATAAGGATAATACCACAATTGTAGAAGGTGGTGGCGATAGCGAAAAGATTAAATCAAGAGTGAACTCAATAAGAGCGCAGATAAAATCTCAGACAAGCGAGTACGAGATTGAAAAACTCAATGAACGTCTTGCTAAACTTGCTGGTGGAGTTGCAGTTATAAAGGTAGGGTCGGCAACTGAGGTCGAAATGAAAGAGAAGAAACTTCGTATAGAGGATGCTCTTTCTGCAACAAAGGCAGCAAGCGAAGAGGGCGTTGTGGTTGGAGGCGGTGTTGCACTGCTTAAAACCACACCAAAAGTTAAACAACTTATTGAGTCGCTCTCTGGCGATGAAAAGACAGGTGCTATGATTGTCTTAAATGCAATGGAAGAGCCTATCAGACAGATCGCTAAAAACTCAGGCGTAGACGGCGGAGTTGTTGTCAATAAGATATATGAAAACTTAGATAAGACAGGCTACGGCTTTGACGCACTCAACAATGTCTATGGAAACCTAATAGAAAAGGGTATAATTGACCCTACCAAAGTTACACGTTCAGCACTCCAAAATGCTGCAAGCGTGTCTGCAACTATGCTTACAACCGAGGCACTCGTGGTCGAGGTTGAAGATAAAAAGGAGGTGAGAGAGACAGAGGTGTACTAAGAAAATCAATGTTAAGAACTCTTAGACATTGAGTAAGTTACCAAAGAAAAAATTGTCTAACTACAAAAGAAAACCTTTATTTATAGTTGCAAAAGATATTAAGAGAAACAAATGACGACAAGAAAAGATACCAAAGATGAGTAGGCACAAAAGGCTTAGAGATACAAAAGACAAATAATCAAAGCACAAAAGAAATTATGAGATACTAATGAAATTATGTGGTACTAATGAAATAATGAGGTACAAAAGATATTAAGATAAAAAAGGAGCAAAAAATTAATAGCATACAAAAGACATAAAGTATACGTTTCATGATTTAATAATAAATTGTACAGAAGATAACTAATAATTTTCATTAATCAATAATTTTACAAAAGAAAACTAAAATCACGTTTCATTTAATATATATTGTACAAAAGATAACTAAAATCACGTTTCATTTAATATATATTGTACAAAAGAAAACAAATAATTTTCATTAATCAATTATTTTACAAAAGAAGATGTTTTATAAAAAGCATTAAGAAATAAGCAAAACTTAAAGTTTAAAAAGTTGTGCTTATGATAAACAAATGATAAATAAGATATAGTCTTAAAATCTCAAAACCCCAAAATTTACTCAAAAGAAAAATTATACCAATGATAATCAAAAATTCACAAAGTAAAAACATACAAAAGATAGTAAATTTATAATTTTGCTACAAAATCTATTAAAAAACGTTTCATGTAAAATATATATTGTGCAAAAAGGTTAAATTTAGAAAAGTACATAAGATTTTAAAGAGGACTTATTAGGTATAAAAGGAGGTAAAATTATCGATTTTTAAAGTCATTTAAAAAATGAGAATAAAAGAGGCTTGGCAAGCACGAAAATTTTCGTGCTTGCTTTTTAATTAAATATATTTGTAAAAGTAGATAGACAGGCTTATCCAGATTTTATTGACAAATTACGAATTCGACATATTCAAGAAAAATTCGACAGGCTTAGACAGGTTGAGCCTGCATTTAGAATAAAAAGTATATAAAATTCGACAAAACCACAAAAAAATCGACAGGCTTAGCCTGTTTTTTGAAAACCGAGCTTGTTTTTAGAAAGATTTAAATTCGACAATTTCAAGAAGATTTCGACAGGCTTAGCCTGTTTTTATGAAAATCATTTTTAAAATCGACAAAAATGAGAATTTATCGACAGTCTGAGACTGTTTCTGTTTATAGTTATTTGTAAAATCGACAATCACAAGATAGTTTGTTTTTATAAAAATGATACAAAAAAGTGGCTAAGGCACTTGGACAGACTTAGCGTTTAAAAAAATCGATACTTTAATGTACCGATTATTTATCTATATAGAAAAGTTTAGTCATAACTTTAAGCACAAGTCCTTTTGGAAAGAATTTTTGCACTTGATAGAGAATTTTATTTCTTGTTCCCATTACATACTGAGGTTTAAGATGTTTCTTTGCAATGATTTTAGTCATTATTTTAGTTGCCTTTTCGACACTCATCCTCTTATCTTCTCGACTATCAATTCGCTCAGCAGAAAGGCGAATGGCGTCTTTATAACGCTCATTTGTCTTAAAATCTTTTTGCCTATTTTTTGTAAAGTTGGTCTTTATATCGCAAGGACAGATGGCGGTAACCTCAATTGTCGTCTTTGAAAGTTCCATTCTAAGACAGTCGCTAAGCATGCTGACTGCCGATTTGCTAGAACAGTAAAATGCTCTAAATGGCAGAGGAAAGAGGGCACAAGCCGAACTTATATTGATTATCTTACCTTTTGTGCTTAGCAGTGGCAGGGCGTACTTAATCGCATAAATCGAGCCAAGGACATTGACATCATATTCTTTTTGTATTTGTTTTTCATCGATAAGTTCAATTGCACCAGACAGACCAAAGCCCGCACAGTTGATAAGTATGTCAATGCTAGAAATTTTAGTCTTTATATCATCAAAAGCATTTTTGAGAGCCTCACTGTCAGATACGTCGACATTATAGTCATCACCGCTAAGGCTAATACCTATGACTTTGTTGCCAAGATTTTCATAATACTCCCTTAACGCCTTGCCAATTCCACTTGAAGAGCCTGTAATCACAATATTCGAATTTTTGACTTTTTTCATCATAACTCCTTAATTCTTGCTGTAATTTTAATGTAAAAATAGTATATAATAAAATATCAAATAATCAAAATGATTTGACTTAATTTTTGATAAATGGTATTATAATAACTAAGTTTGCTAAAAATTTGCTAGAATTGTTTACTAAAAACAAAAGTTGCTAAAACTTTTTACTAAAAAGTTGCTTGTAATGTGTGCTATAAAATATAAGGAGGAGAGGAATGAATAGGACTAAGAAATGGCTAATAATTGTAGCAATCATATTCAACTTTGTCGAGATTGCATGGAATGTATATAGAATAGTGGATTGGTTTATGCTTGATGAGGTTTATAGAAATTCGGTATTCTACGTAGTATATGACTTTATCACAATTGCCTGCCTTTTGACTGTTGCGGTGCTTTTAATTATGTCTATTTGGAACAATGGCAAATTATTTAGACAAAGATATGGGTATTATATGACGGCACTTGTAATATCAATAATTGTCAACTTGCTTTCTGTGTCATCTGTACTATTAATAATCACCATGTTCATATCTGACTGGGTATGGATAAATCCAAAGGATGATAAGACGGTAACAATTGACGATAAAACCGAGGTGATAAGAGAGAGTAAAGAGGCAAAGATTGATCGTCTCAGAAAACTCAAAGAAGAGGGTAAGATAAGTGAGGAGGAATTTCAAGCAGAACTATTAAAACTCTTGTAAAATAATAATATAAATATTTAATAATTTTTAAATATTTTTGAGTAATAATAAAAAATTAATAATAAAAGCAATAAAAAATCAATTTTTTAAACAAAAAATATATTTTTAAACAATTTTATGCTGTAAAAAGTAAATTTTTAAAATGAAAAAATATATTTATGGCTATAAAAATGCTTTAAATAAAAAAAATAATTTAATTAAAAAATAAAACAGCGGTAGACATTTAAACATATGCTCTATCGTTTTTTTTTATTATAATAAAAATAAATCAATCTAATAATTAAAAAAATATAATAATTGCAAAAAAATATAAATAAAATTTAACAAAAATTGTTAAAAAAATAAAAAAATACTAAAAACAACAAAATATGTCAAAAAAATCATTTAAAACTAACAGACTTATCCTATTTTAGAGCAATCATTTTTATATTTGCCAAAATTAAAATATCGACAGGCTCATCCTATTTTAGAGAAATCATTTTTATATTCGACAAAAATAAAATATTATCGACAATAATTTTATTGCTATCTTTTTCTTTTTTCTTTAAAATATTTGCTGAGCATTTCTTGGCAAAGTTCAGAGTAAGTTGCATCATATGTTATCTCAACCTTATGGTTAAGCCTTGTGCTAGACAATATCTGCTCACAAAGGTTATCATTTGAGGTGGTCTCTCTGCAAGCATAGTATAGGTGTCTTATTCTTGCGTTTGCAATTGCTCCGCTACACATAGGACAGGGTTCAAGCGTTACATATATATCGCAGTCTACTAGGTGCCATGAGGCAAGTTTTTTACACGCCTTTTCTATGGCTATCATCTCGGCGTGGTCGAGGGCATTTTTGCTCGTTTGCCTTCTGTTATAGCCTCTTGCAATAATCTTATTATCTTTTACTATAACAGCACCTATTGGCACTTCGTCGTTAAAAAGAGCCTTGTTTGCTTCTTTTATTGCTTCCTTCATAAAATCTATCATAGATAAATTTTAATAAAAAAATATCACAAAGTAAAGCACTTTTGTTGTTTTTTATGATAATTTATTGTATAATAGTGAAATGGAAAAACAGCAGTTGGAGGCAAAGACCTTTTCAAGACGAAATTTTTATAATGATGATGACAGCGGTAAGGTGTTCCTTTTTGCACTTATTTTACCTATCCTTCTTGCCATTCTCTTTACTCTTATATCCAACTTGATTGTTGGCGTGAGTGGAATGGAGAGCGAGCAGGTCTCGTCAAGCCTTGCCTATACCACTATTTTGCAGGTTGTAAGTGCGGTGGCGTCAATAGGGCTGTTTCTTGTTTATAATAAGGTAAACAATATATCTTTCTCGGCTGTAAAATTAAAGTTTAAGATGCCTTATCAAAATTACATTCTTGCGGTTTTGATAGGTATTATTTCCCTCTTTGGATTACAGTACTTTATAGGTGCGGTTGACGACCTGCTCAGTCTTATCGGCTTTCCACTTGAAATCTCATCACCTGATATGCCAGAAAGTTTGACAAACCCTAAAAGCCTTGGTGTATTCTTTCTTTCTGTCTTTGTAACCTGCCTGCTTCCTGCAATAAGCGAAGAACTACTTTTTAGAGGGGTGATTTTACAGGGGTTACGAAAGAGATTTGGAGATATAGGCTCAATCTTTCTCTCCGCTTTAATGTTTGCCCTTATGCACCAAAATTTGCAACAACTTGTCTACCCATTTTTGTTAGGCTCAATTATGGCATGGATAGTGCTTAGGTCTGGCTCGCTCTTCTCCTCAATGCTGGTACATTTTATCAATAACTTCCTTGTGATACTCTTTACCTATCTATCAAATGTAACAAGTTTTTCGCTGGAACTAGCAGGTGAGTGGTGGTTCTATCTGCTTGCATTACTGCTTTTAGGTGTAACCTTTGCTATAATATACCTTATTGATAGATTTGTTTATAAGCATAAAAGTGAGGAGAACTTAGAAAGCGAAAGTCAAGACCAAAAAGGAGAAAATGGCGGAGCAAAAAAACAAAGTCAAGATAACAGCCCGCAAAAAACTTCGAAATATATCTACATTTCACTTTGTGTGTCGATATTGCTGTTTTTATTTGTTAATATTATTAATTTTGTGTTGTAAAAATGTTTCAAAATTTGCTTTCGACACCAAATGACAAAATTGTTTAACACTCGACAAAACTCGTGCAAAATAAATTAAAAATAATAAATTTCTACTTTACAGCGTATGAATAAAGTATTATTATAGTCTTAGTCAAACTAAGTCTGTGCTATGATTCTTATAGGTTTTCTATAAGGCAAAACTGAGACTATTATTACTTTATAGATTTGGCGATTTCCTTGTTTGAGTTTATGGTTTTACTAAATGTTCTTGATGGCTTCAACTTGAATAGGCTTTTGATGGGAGATTACAGATTTATAAACATATTTTAGTCTAGGTCAGGGAATGGAGGTTTTTATGCAAACCACCTCGGAAGTAAAAATTTTAACCCTGTTAAAATTTTTGTCCGTCTTGCGACGAACCTTTCGCTCCGCTCATGCTTCCTCGGAAATATACAGGAAACATAGCAGAGACTAAAAAATTGACAATTTCATTAGGATAAAAGGAGATTTATGAAAAATCGATCAACGTCAACAAACACAATTATAACATATTCAATAATCGTATTGGTTTTGGTTGTCCTGAAAATCTTGACAGCAGACCAATTTCACCTCTTCGACTTTATGGGAGAGAACGAAATGAAAATCTTTAATTACATCGTCAACGCCATTTTGCAGATAGGTATACTTTTCTGCGGAGCGGTATTCTTGTTTAAGGTCTTTCAAAAGGCAAAGTTAAAAGAGATTTTCAAGTTCTATGGCTTTAAGAAAATATCGTGGAAAGGGATTGGTTACTCAATTCTGCTCGGCATCATTGTATATATCTTGAACGTATTTGTAGCCTCTTTCTTCTCCCTCTTACTTAGAGAACTAGGCTACTCATATGGTCAGTCATCAATGACATCATATCCCGTTTGGCTCTTTTTTATAAATATAGTAACCGCATGTATCTTACCAGCAATTTGTGAAGAAACTCTCCATAGAGGTATGCTTATAAAAGGTCTTTCAGGCTATGGAATGAAAAAAGCAATAATAATATCCTCTCTTCTCTTTGGGCTTATGCACATGAATATAGAGCAGTTCTTCTACACTACATTGATAGGCTTGTTCTTAGGACTATTGACAAGCAAATGCGATTGTATTATCCCTGCTATGATTGTTCACTTTATGAATAATTTCCTTAGCACATTTATGCAGTTTTCAAGCATGAACAATCTAGGTGTCGAGGGTGTGTTTACCTTTATAAATACCTCTTTTGCAAATAACCCTATGGTCGCATTGCTCTTTGTTATAACTTTGATAGTATTGCTTCTCATCCTTGCAAAAACTCTGGTGCGAAAGATAACTGAGGAGTCTATGCTTAAACAAATGCACTCACTACAAGATGCACTTATAAAAGAACTTATGCGAGGGGAGTTCTTCGCAGGACTTGAAGAATTTGTAAAACTCGGTGAGGGCGAGGAAGATAAGTTTAAAAAAGAAGATATACACCAACTTGTTCACAAACGCTCGCTGGAATACGGCATTACCGATGAGATTACCGATAGTATTATATTGGAGGGCGATACGGCAAAACCTAGCACATTTGCAAGAGTGTTGCTGGTCTGCTCTTTTGTGCTTATGGGTATTGTAACACTTATATCCTTTATCATAGGTGTGCTATGAATATAGTTCTGCTTTGCGTAGGCTCGCTGAAAGAAAGGTTTTGGGTAGACGCCACAAAAGAATATCAAAAGAGGCTACAAAAGTTCTGCAAACTTGAAATTAAAGAACTGTCAGAGCAAAACAAGTTTTCAAGTATTGATAAGATTATCGCCGAAGAGGGCAAGGAGATTATTGCAAATATCAAAGGCTATTCCATCCTCTTCGATATTGAGGGCAAGGAAGAGACGAGCGAACAGTTTGCCAAAAATATATCATCTCTCTTTCAAAAGTCTAGTACACTGACCTTTATCATAGGTGGCTCGTATGGTGTTAGTGAGGAGGTTAAAAAAAAGGTGGATGAGAGGGTGTCTTTCGGAAAAATAACCCTACCTCATAATCTCGCACGTGTGGTGGCGTTAGAACAGATTTATAGGGCGTTTATGATTAATGGTGGCGGTAAATACCATAAATGATGATTTTTATAGTGCATAATAAATCCTAATATTAACATAAGAAATAGTAAGATTTTATTTTACAAGTAAAATGAGGTGCTTATATAACACGCAAGCAAAAGTAATCAAATAAGCAAACTGCGAAGCACTTAAAACAAATGAAACACACCAATAATAGACAAGCAAACTGCGAAGCACTTAAAACAAATGAAACACATCAATAATAAACAAGCAAACTGTGATGATAAAATTTTATGACTATAAAATTTTATTAAATTCTTGCGAATTTGCGTGATTTATCACGCCATCACAGTTTGGTCTTTGTTTAGTGTTTTTAATAAAACCTTGTTGTTGGATTTTTTACAAAAACTGTGATGTTAAAATTTAACTCAGTTAAATTTTAAATTTGCTAACGCAAAAGCACAATAAATTGTGCCATCACAGTTTTTTTACAAGGTGTCGGTCTCAATCTTGAAAGATTTCGACCTCCGAATTAAAGAGATACAAGGTGTCGGTCTCAATCTTGAAAGATTTCGACCTCCGAATTAAAAAGATACAAGGTGTCGGTCTCAATCTTGAAAGATTTCGACCTCCGTTTTTAAATTAAGTTGATTAAGGCATTTTGTGGTTTGATTATATCAAATTAAAGAATAGGACACAAAAAAGACAGCCTAAGAATAACGAAAGAATAATAAAAATTGAAAGATTCCTCTGCATATACACCTCATTATAGTCAGAAAAAATTAAATGTATGGAAATTTTAGCCTTAATAAGTCTAAAATTTTTTAATTTTAAAGACTAAAAACATAACTTTAAGGGGTTGACAAAAAATAGAAATATGTTAGCAAACCTAAAAAGCATTTTTTTTGTTAAAGGCTGATTTAAAGTTTGGTTAAACATAGAGAGTTAAAAGTCATCTCTATCGCCGAAATGTTCATCAAAAAGACCGCTTTCTTTTGATGAGCGAAAACTAGGGTCATCATCACGTCTGTCAAAACTATTATCTACCTCTCTACCAAAATTTTCCTCTCCTGCCTCAACGTTAAGGTTAGATTGAGCAGGAACAGTCTCCTCACTTTTATCGGTGTTTGTGTTATCCTCTTTTTTGCCTATTTTTTTTATGTTTTTCATCAGGTCATTCTTATTTCTGAATGAAAATACAGCAAGCGTTCCTTTGCCTTTTATAAGTTTGTAGATTAAGAATAAACTAGCCACACCAACAATAATATAAACAATACGTGATAGGATGCTTGATTGATAGCCAAAAATTCCAGCCACGAAATCATATTGAAGTAGTCCTACCATAAGCCAATTTATAGAGCCAAGCATGGTCAAAATAAAAGCGATAATTGTAAGCATAACGACCTCCTAAAATATTTTTAGCAAATTTTTAAAAATCATGCACAAAAGAAAAAATTGTAGCGTAAATTAAAAAATACCTCAAAAAAGTTGACATAAAAAGAAAAATTATGTATAATCTATCTTCGAAAACAAAAAGGAGTTACAAACTATGGTACATTATTTAACACCAGAAGGTAAAAAACAACTTGAAGAAAAACTCAACTATTACAAGACTGTAAGAAGAGTTGAAGTAAGTAAAAAGATTGGTATAGCAAGAGAATTTGGCGACCTTTCTGAGAATTCAGAGTATGATTCAGCAAAAGAGGAACAGGCACAAATTGAAGGCGAGATAAGAGAGATGGAGGACATCCTTTTAACTTGCCATATTATAGAGAAGAAAGAGGGTGCAAGCGATAAGGTAGAAATAGGCAGTCAGGTAAAACTCTACGATGAGGAGTTTGATGAGGAACTTGTCTATAAAATATTAGGTTCAACAGAAAGCGACCCAGCACATGGTATAATCTCAAACATATCGCCTGTTGGCTCAGCATTGCTTGGCAAGAAAAAGGGCGATAAAATAAAGGTTAAAACTGACGGTGGCGAGATTGTGTATAAGATACTCGCAATTAACTAATTTCATGCTACATTTAGAAAAAACTTGTTTAGATATGATTATATTACCTTTGCAATAGTTATTGCAAAAGGGCAGACAAAGAATAAAGAATGAATAGTTAAGAAAAAAATAGGGGAAGGTTGCAAACTTTTGAAACTAGCAAAATAATGAACGCTTTATCACAATGGTAAAGCGTTCTTTATTAAAATAAATTATTTCATTTTGCAAATAAAATGTTTGCAAATTATAAATAAAAAGTGTATAATATGACTAATTAATTTATTTAAGGAGATTTTAATGTCTATTTCATATAATAAACTCTGGAAATTACTTATTGATAAAGGAATGACAAAGACAGAATTGAGATTAAAAGCAGATA
>CALWJU010000034.1 GCA_944381105.1 uncultured Clostridia bacterium
CCACGAGGGATTCTAACCCCCAACCCTTGGTTCCGAAGACCAATGCTCTATACAGTTGAGCTAGTGGAGCAAAATGATAATTTTTTTATGGGGATTATCGAACCCCAAAATATGTGTTCCGAAGACCACTGTGATATCCACTTCACCATAGACGCATTGTTTTTGATACACCTTATTATAATTTATTTATAGGCAATTGTCAACTCATTGCACCATTATTTGTTTTCTCATTCTCTTTACTAACAACATACATTATCTTTCACAAATTATTTTTGATAGGAATAAATACTTATGAGGGTGCAATTATGGAATATAATGATGAGCGAATTCTGTCAGCACAAGAATACGAATTGATGGCAAAAGAATATGCAAAATCTATTAAAAATAAGGGGTTTATCTTTGTACAAATAGACAGCGAAGAAGTCTCTAATCTCGCAGAAGAGACCTTTTCTTATCTTGCAAAATCTAAGGCATGTTTGCTTACTATGGGAGGTTTTCTAAACACCTCATCATTTTATTCACTAAATGAACGACAGATTAAAAAATTACGCATTATATTTGATTATGATAAACCTCTTGAAAACTATAAAACAAAGCATGACAAAACAGCATGCTTTTTAATGTTTATAGGTTTGGAAGCTAGGATATTAAAAAATCTAATGCAACTTTCTGAAAAAAGTAACTTTGAAAGGGAGTTAAAAATTATCTACCAAGATAGACTTACCATGCTAGAAAATATATTTAAAATTGACTAGGATTTCATGTATTCAATAGTCTTTGGTATAATCTCATCCAATTTTTTGCGGAATAATATAAAATCCTCTTGCGTGTAAGGTTTGCTAACGTCTTTCTCTTTACACATATCAATAGGATATAGTTTCATGTCCTTAGCAAGCATTTTACAGATTGCTTTTCCTATAACATAAATCAAATTATACTCGTCAATGTCATTTTTATAGGCAATAAGTTCATAATCTTCGCTATTCATTATTTCACTATAAGCATAATTGAGTAAAAATTGTAACTTCTCGATAGCAAGTTCGTTACCTTTTGCCGAAGCCACAATCTCCCACTTTAAATACCTTTCATAGTTTTCAGGCAAAATGTTAGGCACGCCAGATTTATAATAATAGGCAATAACATCCATTGCAATAACATCATTATTCCCAGCATTGTCTTTTAATTCATTAAACAACTCCTTAAACTTATTAGGAGAGTTTTCTATGTAATCATTTAACTGCTTTCTTAGTTCTGTAAATCTATCTAAACATTCTTGATAGTCTAAAAATGCAGGCCTTTTAAAAATTCTTTGCATAACACGCTCCTTTCTTCTATTATAGCATAAACAATTTAAAATAAAACATTATTTATTATTATTTTTTAATATAACTAAACACTCATATTCCCCTGTCCGAGCAAACATGTCAAGCATATAAACTTTTTCTATTGATAAGTTTTTAAGTCTCGCAATATCTCGCACAAGTGTTGCACTATTGCAGGACACATATATCATAACATCAAACTTTTTAGCATTTATTATTTCGCACACTCTTTTGTCAAGACCACTTCGTGGCGGATCTACAACCAAGGTCTCTCCATCTACATTTGGCAATATTTTAGAACAATCGCCTTTTATATTTACTAGATTTTTTAATCGGTTTCTATCTCGAAGCAGTTGTGCCTCTTCATGTTCTTTATCTCCTATCTCTATCCCAATGACGTTTACCTTTTTTGTGATTATTCCACTCAAAACTCCATTACCGCTATAACAATTTACAACTTTACCTGAAACATTTTCTAAGACTAGACTATATAATTTTTGACAAACCTCCTCATTTACTTGATGAAAAGATTGAGGTCCAAATTGGCACGTTAGCCCAAATTCAGTTTTATCTAAATATTTGACTCCTAATATGTGCTTACAGTCATTATCATAGGTTTGATAAATGCCGTAACTCTCACCTAACAAAAGATATAACCCTTGATAGTTGATTTCTCTATTGCAGATTAAAATAAAGTTTATAAGGCACTTTTCATTTTCTTGCCTTAAAATAACATTTTTAATAATCTTCCCTAGTTTGTTGCCAAGAATAAAGTTTTTAATAGGTACAATCGCCCCAGCTATCAACTCTTCACATAAAAGGCAGTCATCTACGTAACAAATTTTATTACTATTTCTGTATTTAAGCCCAACACCACCCTCATCTACAAAAAGTTTTAACTTATTTCTGTATCTGTATTCTTTTTCGGAGGCTATAACATTAATTAAACCTTTATAGCCTATTTTTTCAAGTTGTCTCTTAAAAAGTGAGGTCTTGATTGTAAGTTCCTCTTTGTAAGGCAAATGCTGATAACTGCATCCGCCACATTTAGCAAAATATGGGCATTTGGGCTCAATTCTAAGTGGGCTTCTATTTAACACTTCTATCACTTGTCCTCTGCAAAAAGAACTAGTCTCCTTTGTAATAGTATACTTTATCCTTTCGCCTTTTATTGTATAGGGAATAAAACAAATTTTTTCATCCCTTTTGCCGACTCCCTCTCCGTCATATCCATAATCTTCTATCAAAGTTTCAAATTCCATAGCATACCCACTAAATTTTATTTTCAATGTATTGCAAGATTTTATCCTTGCCTATTGACAACTCACTACTACTCAATATAATTATTTCCTCTCTGACATTTAAAGCCTTTGCTATCTTTTTTATTTGATTAATTTGTTTGCTTTTTGCAATCTTGTCGGCTTTTGTTACAATTATCATAAATGGCAGTTGATTATAAATCAAAAAGTTTATCATTTGCTTGTCAAGTTCACTAGGCTCATGTCTTATATCTAGCAAAACAAAAATAGTTTGAAGTGATTTTGATTGTGTAAGATATTTGCCTATCAGTCCAGACCAAACATCCAATTGCCCTTTGCCTACTTTTGCATAGCCATAACCTGGCAAATCTACAAGGCGAAACATATCGCCATTTATATCAAAATAGTTTACAAGTTTTGTTTTTCCAGGTGTTGCCGAAGTTTTAGCCAGCGACTTGCACCCTAATATGTTGTTGATTAGCGACGATTTCCCGACATTGCTTCTACCTACAAAGGCAAACTCAGGAATACCATCATCTAAAATATTCTCAGCCTTTGATACACTTGTTTTATACACTGCACTTTTTATAATCATATTCTGATTTTAACATATTCTCCCCTAAAAAGCAAACAAAATAATAGCGCATGTTTAATGTCCAAAATAAAAAGGATAGTATAATTTTAGTATACTACCCTTTTAATATTTTTACAATTTAAAGATTTTATTCTTATTGCTCAACTGTGCAAACAAATCTTACAATGATATTGCTAAAATCGTATCCACTATAAATTTCATTGACAGCGTCTAAGATATCTTTAAACGTAACGCCAGAACTCTGATAATCAATAGGAACAATATTGCTATCTATATTGATTTGAATTGATGTAATGCTTGCTTTTACATATTCTCCGTCAACAAGTACATATAGATTGTCAAGGTCTATACCACTCAAATAAGTGTCAATAATTGAATCGTCAAGTTGTCTATATCCTTCCTCGTTTACATCTTCAAATATAGTGATAAAGTCATCAATTTGAGTTCTAATTAACTCATGATTTTCATCATAAACACCTGCTTGACCGTATCCGTCCTCGTACATAAAGCCAACTGTCCAACTATACTCTCCGTACTCTTCATCTACCTGCCATAGAGCAGTAACTGTTATAGGGCTATCGCTGGCAATAACCTCGTCGCTAAGATATCTTCCTGCATTAGATCTGTAATTTATGCCTACTATTCCCTCACCCATGTTTACAGGATAATAAGTTACGTTATTGTAAACAAGTCCTACAAAAGTATAACCCTCTCTTTCTTCTTGGTAACCTGCAAAGAAATTGTTTGTAACATTATATTCTAAGGTTGTTACCTGGTCAGTATCAATTGCATTGTATTGTACATACATTTCATAATCAACTACTTCAAAATTCATATATAGTGAGTAGTTTTGACCGAAAGTTAAATCTTGTTTAGTGATTACTCTGAGACTTGAATCAGTCCAACCTATAAATCTGTAACCAAGACTTGCGAGAGTTGTAATATATTCGTCAAGTATTTCAGAATCTCCCTCAGTGAGCAAGTCGTAGTTGTTAAATTCATCCTCATATAATTTTATTTCGGATATTTGTATTTGTGAGTCCACGTTAGTGTAGTAAGTTATTGTAGTGCTTGGCAATTCGCTAACACTTAATACTAGGCTTATCTCACCATCAACAAATGGGACATCGGTTATTACTGATATAGGTTCATCATTGTAAAGCCATGCGTTAAACTCGTGATTTGCTGGGATATTAGCAAGAACTCGTTCATCTGTTGAAGAAAGAAGTTCATGAGAAGAATATTCGCTTTCTCTTACATTAAATTGTGCTAAAACTGTCTCTCCATCTTGTGCGTAATATGTTATCCTTGCTATTTCAATTTTAGTTTCTCTTAGTACGAGTGCTACTCTTCTTCCATCGTCAAAGCCAATTTCTGAAATAGAAGAGATAGGCTCACCATTATATAGCCAAGCGTTGAACTCATATCCAGGTGTAAGAGCACTAGTAACTCTGCTGTCATTACCGTCAAGCAAGGTATAAGATTGATAATCACGATCAGTCAATACTTCGCTGTAAATAACAGTTGTTTCATCGTCATCATAATAGGTAACAGTCATTTGATTTGACCATATAGGATACAAAGTCAAAGTTATATAATTGTTGTCGTTGTCTCTGTTGTTGTTAGTAAAAGTAGCGGTGTTATAGATAGTAGAACTATCTCCCTCAACATACCAACCTTGAAATGTTGCACCTGCTATACCAACAGGAGCATAAAGGTTCTCTCCATATTCAACTAAGCCGTCTTCATTATCATATACAATTGGAGTAGTACCGTCATCATAGTATCCAGCATATGCTATGCTATATTTCTTAATGTTCTTTAATGCAGTAATATTTGTATCAGAAGTTATTCTGAATGAATATGTTGTATCGAGTTCCTCAGCCTTAGAACTTTCAGTTATCTGTTGACTCGTACCCTTAAACCATCCATCAAAATCATAAACTACTGAATTTGTACTTGGATAACTTAACGTAATAAGTGAATTTTTCTTTACTGTTATAGTAGAACCATACTCAACAACGGTTGGCGACTGGTTATCTATCTGCAAAGTAACAACAGATGGATATTCTTCTTCATTTCCGTCATAGACCTCACCACCTTGATAAATGGTAAGCTCAACAGGAACAGCCTCGGTAACGCAAAGTGAAACGCCTACAACTATTAGAGGCACAAGTACCACTAATGCACATATTGATAAGATTTTTATTAAGTGTTTAGACATAAATCCCTCCATGTAAGCTTATTATATCACAAATATTTTCCTTTTTCAATAGGTAATTTAAAAAAAATGCAAAATGTTAATAGAAAAATATACGTTTATGTTATAGTTTACCACATATATAAAGGGTATGCAGTATTTATAATAATTATAATATGATAAATAAGATGCAAAAATATAAAAATTAGCCAATACAATCATAAATAAAAATATTAAGTAAAATATCACTCTTTCAAAAGCCATTGCTGAATATTGAGCCACAAATTTGACTAAACTTTTGACTAACTTTTTAAACAAACCTAAAAAATTCATCTTGTCTTTTGAAACACAAATAAAAAAGACACTATATATAGTGTTATATAGTGTCTATCGATACTATTGGTGGAGAATATCGGAATCGAACCGATGACCTCTTGCTTGCAAGGCAAGCGCTCTAGCCAGCTGAGCTAATCCCCCTTCATTTCTTACGCTCTTAAATGTTATCATATTTTCTAACAAATGTCAAGCATTTTAGAAAATATTTTATAAAAATCTATATTGATGTACTTAGAATATATAAACTTTGTATGATAAAACTTAAACAAGTTAAGTTTTAATTTTGCTAAACGCAAAATACACAATTCATTGTGTTCATCCAATAGTATGTATAACCATCAGTTGCTGTCATTTATGGCTTCACCCTGCTTGACGACAACTTCCGATAGTGTAAAATTTTTAAACAATTAAATGTAAATAAAAAATACATCTTAAACTAAGTTTAAAATGTATTTTATTAGGAATTAATTTTCCTCATTATCACTATGATATTTTTCCTCTTCAACTACAACCTTGCTTTTAGTATTCTTGTTATCATTAATTTTATCTCTGAAAAAAGATACTAACGCACAGACAACAAAGGTAACTGTTTTTGCTATAAGAGTCAAATTGGTCATCCAACTATAAGCATCATATGCAGTTGTACTATAACTTGAATCCGCAAGAGACAAACATGCACTATAAATACCTAAAAATGCTGAGATGGCAGTAAAGATAATTGTTACAATAAATGCAGACTTCGCTGTTTTCTTTAAATCCTCGTCATCAGTTTTTGTGAAAAAGTAACCACCTACAATTACATACGCTATTATGCTTAAATAACCACTAACCCATATAAGCAATCTTTTCCATCTATTAGACCAACCTTCTTTCATAATTCCTCCCAGTATATTTTATTCGTACTTTACATATATTGTACCTAAAATAAATTGCAATGTCAAATAATTAATAGAATATAGATGTCATTATATAAAATTTATAAATCATTGCTATCTAAAATAATTGTAACAGGTCCATCGTTTATAGCATCTATCTTCATGTCCGCACCAAAAATTCCTGTCTTTGTGATGATGTTCTCTTCTTCCAACAGCATCTTTCCCTTTAAATAAAGTTCTTTCGCTCTTTCTGGCTTTTCTGCCTGAATAAAACTCGGACGGTTGCCATGTTTGCAATCAGCATAAAGAGTAAATTGACTTACGAATAAGACCTCTCCACCTACATCCTTGATAGACAAATTCATTTTACCATTTTCATCTTCAAAAATTCGTAATTTTGAAATTTTAGATATGATTTTTACCAAGTCGCTTTCTTTGTCGCCTTGTCCTACTCCTAAAAAAACAAGTAAGCCCTTTCCTATTTCTGAAATAAGTTTACCTTCTACCTTTAAGTTTGCCGATAAAACACGCTGTACAACCGCTCTCATTTTTTCTCCTTATTTAATAATTATTAAAATGTGCTTACTTACGCTTAACTTAATTTTTCATAATTCTCTTTTTCTGCTTAAAATATAATTATCTAAAATATCATTTTAACAAAAAAATCATTACAAATGTATCAAATACTCCTGGTAATTATGTAATGATTTTTTAGTTTTGTATTCAATATTTAAAATTTTTGTTTTTCATCTTAACTTAATTTAATAAAACATTCTTTAATAAATTAAATCAATTCAACGATTGCCATTTCGGCACTGTCGCCTCTTCTTTGTCCAAGTTTTACAATTCTAGTATATCCACCGCCTTGTCCAACTTCCTTTATTCTTGCTGCATACTTTGGAGCATAAAGGTTGAATATCTTTTCAAGAAGTGGGTGATTGATACCTTGTGTTCTTGCTTCAAAAGCAGAAAGAGACTCTTTTGGTTGTCTTTGTTCTTGTCTGTCCATAAGATAAGCCATCATTGCTCTACGTGCTTGCAACTTCTTTGGACCGTCATTAGAAACAGTTTTCTTAACCTTTATTCCCTTATCGTCTTTAACTTCTTTTGTAACTTTAACGATATCCTCATAAGAGTTTATTGCAAGAGTTAAAATCTTTTCTGCCTTACTTCTAACTGCCTTAGCCTTAGCAAGAGTGGTTTCAACCTTACCAAACCATAAAAGGTCTGATACAAGTCCTCGTAACATAGAATTTTTTTCTTTACTTGGTCTACCTAATTTTGCATTAGCCATTATAATTCTCCTTTTAGTTTAATCTTCGTCTTTACGAAGTGAAAGTCCATAACTTTCAAGTTTAGCAATAACCTCATCAATAGACTTAATACCAAGGTTTTTAACTTTTAGCATATCACTTCTAGATTTTTTGATAAGGTCTTCAACAGTATTAATACCTGCCCTTTTCAAGCAGTTATATGAACGAACAGAAAGATCCATATCCTCAATAGGAAGTTCGAGAAGTTTTACTTGTTTATCTTCTTCACGAGAAACCAAAATATCGGTGTTTGCAATTTGAGCACATAGATCAACAAATAGTCCAATATGCTCCATCACAATTTTTCCTGCAAGAGCAACAATTTCTCTTGCTGGTGTAGTACCATTAGTTTCCACTTCAAGAGTTAATTTATCATAGTTTACGCTTTGTCCAACACGAGTGCTTTCAACATTGAAATTAACTCTTTTAACAGGAGAGAAGAGTGAATCAATAGCAATGTAGTCTATATCATTAAATTTAAATTTGTTTTCAGTATTAGGTACATAGCCTCTTCCATTTCCAACCATAAGATCAAGGTCAAGAACAGCACCATCATCCATTGTACAGATATGAAGATCTGGATTTAAAATTTCAACCTCAGAATTTTCTTCAAAATCTCTTGCAGTAACCTCGCCTGCACCTGTTTTTCTGATATGAAGATAAGTTACATAATCTTTGCTTTGGTCTCTACATTTGAGTGCGAGTTCCTTTAAATTCAAAATTATATCAACAACATCCTCAGTAATGCCTCTGATAGTTGAAAACTCATGTGCTACACCTGCAATTCTTACAGCGATACCAGCAGAGCCAGGAAGGGCAGAAAGAAGAGTTCTTCTTAGTGCATTTCCGAGTGTAATTCCATAACCTTTTTCAAGTGGTTCTACTACAAACCTTGCAAACATTCCATTATCTGTTTCTTCGCAAGATATTCTTGGTCTTTCCATTTCCATAATAATAATTCCCCCTTATTATCTTGAATAAAATTCAACGATAAGTTGTTCTTTGATATCGGAGTCGATATCTTCTCTGCTAGGAAGAGATAAGATTTTCCCAGAGAGTGTATTTGTATCAAATTCAAGCCACTTAGGCATAACAATTTTTGCCCCACGAAGTTCCTTGAAATTGACATTTTCTTGTTTGTTTTCCTTAACAGCGATCACATCACCAACTTTAACTTGATAAGAAGGGATATCAACACGTTTTCCATTGACAGTGATAAGTCCATGATTTACCATTTGACGACACTGTTTTCTGCTTGCACCAATGCCCATTCTATAAACAACATTGTCAAGTCTTCTCTCTATAAGTGTAAGCATGGTTTCACCTGTTACACCTTGCATTTTATTTGCCTTATCATAATATTCTCTAAATTGATTTTCAAGAATACCATACATTCTTTTAACTTTTTGTTTTTCACGAAGTTGAGTGCCGTACTCAGAGAACGCTACTCTCCTTTTAGAGTTGCCATGTTGTCCAGGTATAACAGGACGTCTTTCCATAGCACATTTTTTTGATGTACATCTTTCGCCTTTAAGGAAGAGTTTACATCCTTCTCGTCTACATTGACGGCAATCAGGTTCAATAGTTCTTGCCATTTAGCCCATCTCCTTTTAAATTCTTCTTACTTTTGGAGGTCTGCAACCGTTATGAGCGATTGGAGATACATCCTTAATCATGGTAACATTAAGTTCGCAGTTTGCAAGAGAACGAATTGCAAGTTCTCTACCGCTTCCTGGTCCTTTTACAAAAACTTCAACTGACTTAATTCCATGTTCTTTTGCGACTTTTGCAGCATCTTCTACGCAAGATTGTGCAGCGAATGGTGTGCTTTTCTTAGAGCCTTTAAGCCCAAGTTTTCCTGAACTACACCAAGATAAAACATTGCCATCACAATCAGTAAAAGTTACAATAGTGTTGTTGAAAGAAGTTTTGATATGAACTTGTCCAGCAGAGATATTTCTGCTAACTCTTTTTTTAGTTGTTTTTTTGTTTTGTGTATTTTTAGTAGCCATATTTTACTCCTTATTTACCTTTCTTTGAACTACCAGCGATAACTTTCTTAGGTCCTTTTCTTGTCCTTGCGTTATTTCTAGTATTTTGTCCACGTACAGGGAGTCCCTTTCTATGACGAATACCACGATAACAACCTATCTCGCTAAGTTTCTTAATGTCCATGTCGACTTTTTTGCGAAGTTCACCCTCAACAATGAGGTTGTGCTCAATATAATTACGAAGTTTAGCAACTTGTTCATCAGTTAGATCTTTAACTCTAATGTCAGCACTAACACCAGTTGCCTCACAAATTTTATTAGAAGTGTCTCTTCCTATTCCATAAATATAGGTAAGACCAAGTTCTAATCTTTTTTCTCTGGGTAAATCTACACCAGCAATTCTTGCCATTTAACTAATCCTCCATTTTTAATTTTAGCCTTGTACTTGTTTGTGTTTAGCACTCTTTGAGCAGATGACCATAACTTTACCATCTCTCTTAATCACTCTACACTTATCACAAATTGGCTTTACAGATGCTCTAACTTTCATTTTTGTCTCCTTTTTAGCCCTTATCTCTCCAAGTTATACGACCTTTTGTTAGATCATAAGGACTCATTTCGACTTTTACTTTGTCCCCTTCAAGAATTTTAATATAATTTTTTCTTAATTTTCCTGATAGGTAGGTCAGGATTTCATGCCCATTAGATAGACGGACTCTGAAAGTAGTGTTTGGTAAAACTTCTATCACCTCACCTTCAAATTCAATTACATCATCCTTTGACATTACTCTCTCCTTTTAATTTAATGAATTTTCTAATTGCCGAGTTTACTCGGTCGTTATTATCTAGCAAAACTTGCTCGTCCAAAGTCTCGTTATCATATAATTTTATATGTTTGAAACTTTTTCTTTTTGGCTTATCCTTTTTAAGCCTCTTTCCGTCAGATAAATACGCATATTTATCATCTAGGCTGACAATTACAAATAACTGCCCTTTTTCTTTTCCCGCTTTTGCTATAACCAAATTGCCTATTTTATACATAGTCCCTCTTAAAGTGTAAGTATTTCAACACCATTTTTAGTTACATGCACAGTGTTTTCATAATGAGCGGAAGGTTTACCATCTCTGGTAACTACTCCCCAGCCGTCTTCAATTAACCAAACTTCCTTTCGTCCCATATTTATCATAGGTTCGATTGCAAGGCAGGCATTATTTGTAATAATTGGTCCATCAGTTACCTTACCATAATTAGGAACGTTTGGTGGCTCGTGCATACTTTTGCCTATGCCATGACCTACAAGTTCCCTCACAACAGAATAGCCATTTTTTTCAGCATATTCTTGAATTGCATGAGAGACCTCTCCAAGTCTATGTCCCACTTTAAGATTTTTGATTCCCTCAAAAAAACATTGTTTAGTAACTTCAATCAACTTTGCTTTTTCTGGTGAAATCTTGCCTACTGGGAATGTTCTAGCGGCATCTCCGTTGAGTCCTTTGTAATTTACTACAAGGTCAATACTGATAATGTCGCCTTCTTTAAGGATAACGTCTTTGCTTGGAATGCCATGCACAACCATATCGTTCACAGATGAACAGATGGATGCAGGGAAGCCTTCGTATCCTTTACATGCGGGATACCCACCACAATTAATTATATACTTTTCTACAAGAATGTCAAGATCTTTTGTAGAAATTCCTGGTCGAATTAGTTTTTCACAATACAACAAGGCATCTCTTGTAATCTGACAAGCCTTTTTCATAAGGACAAGTTCAGAAGGAGTTAAATTATTCAATTTACGCCTCCAACTTTTCTAGAAAAGTTTTTACAGGTTGATATGTCTCCTCTGGCGAGCCCGCAGAAGAAACTTTGAACAACCTTTCACCGTAGAAGTTTATGAGTGGTGCGGTATTATTTTCATAAACTTCCAGACGATGTTTTATTGTTTCAGGTTTATCGTCATCACGCTGAATTAGATGAGTATTACATTTTTTGCAAATTTCTTCTTTGTTATCTTCAAGGCTGTAAATCTCATTGCAGTTTGGACAAGTCCTTCTTGAAGATAATCTTTCAATAATAATTTCACTTGCAAGTTCAACTAGTATGACTGTATCAATTTTAGAAAATTTTTCGAGAGCCTTTGCTTGATTGACTGTACGAGGGAAACCATCTAGAATATATCCTCTTTTACAATCTTCTTTTTGCAGTCGCTCTTTAACAAGTTCAATAGTTACCTCGTCAGGAACAAGGCCTCCACTTGCCATTATCTCTTTTACCTTATTTGCAAGCGGACTATCTTCTTTAACTATCGCTCTAAAAAGGTCGCCTGTTGAAATTTGCGGAACACCAAAATCTCTTGAAATTTTTTTTGCAAGTGTACCTTTGCCACTGCCAGGTGCACCTAGAAGAACTATTTTCATGAATACTCCTTTGTGATTTTCGCAAACTAAACTTTAACATTTAATATCGCTTAGTCATTATAATCATGTTTTTACATTGATAATTTAATATGAAAAGCAAGTACAAAATGTAAAAGTTTAGTTTTAATCACTATGCTTTTTCGACTTTATGTCGGAATTGCTTTTTCTATATTAACTTAAAAAACCTTTGTGATTTCTAACAAACATTTGTGCTGAAAGTTGTTTTTCAAGTTCGAGTGCAACAGATACAACAATCATAAGTCCTGTTGTACTGAATGCGTTTATCAGTATTGCAGCCCCTGCGTAATCACCTATTGCTTTAAAGGCAAGTGATGGTATAAGTGCTATCACTGCTAGCATAAGTGCGCCAAAGAATGTAAGTCTATTAGACGTCTTTCTAAGATAATCTGCGGTAGGTTTACCTGCTCGAATACCAGTAATAAAACCTCCCTGTTGTTGAAGTCTCTTAGAAATATCATCTGGATCAAAGGAAATCTTTGAGTAGAAGAATGCAAATACTAGTATTAGAAGTGCTGTTAGCACAATATAAAGCCATGAGTCTGTTCCAAGCCAATCACTATACCAAGTAACCTCTGGCCAGAAAATTGAAATTATAAGTTGAGGGAATGTTAATAATGCACTAGCAAATATTATTGGCATAACTCCTGTTGCATTTAATTTGATAGGAATATGTTGACTCTGTCCACCATACATTTTATTCCCTTTTATTTGCTTTGCGTATTGAACTCTAACTCTCTCTTCTGAGTTATCAATGAATACAATGAAAGCAAATATAAGAATAATTGCTACAATGAATAGAGCAAGATACCAAAGGTAAGTTATATCGTTAAAACATTCTGAAATGATGGCAGCAACTGATGTTCCGGCAGAAGAAAGAATACCTACAAAGATAAGTAAACTTGTTCCATTTCCTATACCAAGATCTGTAATTCTCTCGCCGATCCAAACAGTGAACATTGAACCTGCTACCATAATTATTACCATACCACAGCCTACAAGCCATGAAGGAATAGCATTTGTAAGAGCAGGATCTAGTGCTTCTCCTGCATAACCTACAACTATACCAACCGCTTGTGCTATTGCAAGGATAAGAGCAGCAATACGTGTATAAAGGCTAAGTTTTCTTTTCCCATCCTCTCCACTCTTTGCAAGTCTTTCAAGTGCAGGTATAGCAACAGTCAATAGTTGTATTACAATTGATGCAGTGATATATGGCGACACACCAAGTGCCAGCACTGAACAGTTAGCAAGTGCACCACCTGATACCATATTCATAAGTTCAAAGAACCCAAAAGTTCCACTTTCTGCCATATCGCCAAGAGTAAAAGAGGTGCTAAATCCAACACAAGGGATCCAACATCCAATCCTATATATGAGAAGAAGTAGAAGTGTGATTAAAATCTTATTTCTAATTTCTTTCACTTTAAATGCATCTATAATCGTTCTAAACATTATAACTCCTCAATCTTTCCGCCAACTTTTTCTATTTTCTCTCTTGCTTGTTTAGTAACCTTATTTGCTCTTATAGTAAGTGGTTTTGTAAGTTCTCCATTACCTAATACTTTCAAACCATATTCACTACGTTTTCCTATAAATCTTGTTTGATACAAAAGTTCTTGATCAATAACAGCATTTGCCTCAAAGGCTTCAAGGTCTCCAACATTTACACAAGCATAACGCTTTGTAAAGTTCTTATTGTTAAAACCTCTCATAGGAATTTTTCTTATCATTGGGATGTTACCACCCTCGAAACCAGGTCTTACACCGCCCCCACTACGAGCGTTTTGTCCTTTATGACCTTTTCCACTTGTTTTGCCTATTCCGCTTCCGATTCCACGACCTACTCTTGTTTTCTTTGTGGTCGCACCTTTTGCTGGTTTTAAGTTTTCAAGTTCCATAACGCCTCCTATTTAACCTCTTCCACTTTTACAAGGTGAGCCACATGGTGAAGACTACCTCTAATGGAAGAATTGTCTGGGAGCATTCTGGTCTGACCAAGTTTTTTAAAACCAAGTGCCTCTATGATAAGCGCTTGTTTTGAATTGTACCCGATAGTGCTTCGAGTCCATGTAACTTTGAGCATTTTTTCTTGTTTTGCCATAGTGCCCTCCTATATCTCTTCTACTGCTTTGCCACGACGTCTTGCTATTTCTTCCTTTGTTTTCAAAGAAAGAAGCCCTGCCATAGTAGCCTTTACGCAGTTCATTCTGTTTGAAGAACCATGTCTTTTTGTAACAATATTTTTAATACCTGCAAGTTCAATAACTGCACGAGCAGAACCACCAGCAATAACTCCTGTACCTTCTGGAGCAGGGAGTAACATGATGCTTGTTGCTGAATATTTTCCAATAGTATTATGAGGAATAGTGTTATCTACAATTGGAATATTGACAACATTTTTCTTAGCAACGGTAGTTGCTTTTTCTATTGCAGCACTAACCTCTTTGCTCTTTCCAATACCAATTCCAACTCTACCCTTTCTGTCTCCTACTACAACGAGAGCAGAGAAACGAAGAGTACGTCCACCTTTGACAACCTTTTGAACACGTCTAACTTGAACAACTTGCTTGTCAAATTCGCTTACCTCTCGTCTTGGAGCACGCTCACGACGGTTATCATCCTTTCTTTTACCTGAAAAGTTGCCTCTTTTTGATTTAGGTGCATTTTCCACAGAATTTTGTTCATTTTCTGTATTTTCAGTTATGATTTTATCATTTTCTGCCATAATTTCCTCCTAAAAACTGAGTCCAGCTTCTCTGGCACCATCTGCCAAAGCCTGAACACGTCCGATATAAATATAACCACCTCTATCAAAAACAACTTCACTGATTTTCTTATCTAGTGCACGCTTTGCAATAGTTTGCCCAACTATTTTTGCTTGTTCTGATTTTGTTTTGCCTTGGCAAAGTGCTTTTACATCCTTGTCAAGTGTGGAACAAGAGACAAGAGTAACGCCTGCTTTATCGTCAATAATTTGAGCATAGATTTGGCTTAAACTACGGTAAACACATAGTCTTGGTCTTTCAGCAGTCCCTGAGACCTTTGTTCTTACCCTCTTATGACGAACTTGTCTTTCTGAATTTTTATCTATTTTGTTTATCATAGAAGTCTCTCCTATTTCTTGCCCTTACCGGCTGTTTTTCCGACTTTTCTTATAACTACCTGATCAGAATACCTTATTCCATAACCGTGATATGGCTCAACTGGTCTAATGTATTTGATTTTGGAAGCAAATTGTCCAACTTTTTGTCTATCAATACCGCTGATATTGATTTCAGTTGCAGAAGGACAAGCAACTTTAATATCCTCAGGTATCTCCACCTCAACAGGATGAGAGAATCCTAGGTTCATAACAAGTTTATTTCCACTAACTGAGGCTTTGTAACCTACGCCTGAGATTTGAAGTGTTTTGTTAAAACCTTCGCTTACACCAACTACCATATTATGAGCAAGTGCTCTATAAAGACCGTGCTTTGCATTTGACGATGGTGTCATGCTGGCAATCTCAAAAGAAAGGTTTTGTCCATCAATGTTTACTTTTATAACATTATCAATAGCCTGTGAAAGTGTTCCCTTAGGTCCTATTACAGTAAGTATACCATTTTCAAATTTCGCACTTACACCACTAGGCATAACAATTAATTCTTTACCTATTCTAGACATAATTCCTCCTTACCATACGTAAGCGAGTACTTCCCCGCCTACTCCGAGTTTTCTAGCCTCTTTGTCAGTGATGATACCCTTGTTTGTAGAGATAATTGCAATGCCAAGTCCACTAATAACCTTAGGGAGTTTATCCTTTTGGGCATAGATACGAAGACCTGGTTTAGAAATTCTTTTAAGTCCTTGTATAACACTATCACCTGTTTCGTCATACTTTAATGTAATTATGATGTTTTTGTGTTTATTCTCTTCAACTTCTTCAAAAGAGACAATGTAGCCTTCATCAAGAAGGATTTTTGCGATAGCACGCTTTTCATTAGAAGCAGGAATGCTTACTGTTTCATGTTTAACCACTGTTGCATTTCTAATTCTTGTGAGCATATCTGCGATTGGATCTGTAACTAACATATTTTTCCTCCTTAATTACCAACTTGACTTTTTAACACCAGGAATTTCTCCCTTGTTTGCAAGTTCTCTAAAACAAATTCTGCAAATGCCATATTTTCTAAGAACTGCATGTGGTCTTCCACACAAAGAACATCTAGTGTATTGACGAGTTTTGTACTTCTGTACCTTTTTCTGTTTTTCAACTAATGCTTTTTTTGCCATGACTTATCTCCTATTTAGCAAAAGGCAATCCAAGTGCCTTTAAGAGTGCTTTTGCCTCTTCGTTTGTCTTAGCGGTTGTTACAAAAGTAATATCAAAACCTCTAATTTTTTCGACTTTTTCATATACTATTTCTGGGAATATAAGTTGTTCTTTAATACCCATAGAATAATTTCCTTTTCCGTCAAAAGACTTGTCAGAAATACCTCTAAAATCTCTTACCTTTGGGAGAGCGATAGCAGTAAGTCTATCAAAGAACTCATACATACGATCTCCTCTAAGAGTTACCTTAGCACCAATCTTTTGTCCTTCTCTAAGTCCGAAATTGGAAATAGATTTTTTTGCAACAGTAACAACTGGCTTTTGACCAGCAATAACTGCAAGTTCATCAACAGCGATATTGAAACTCTTTGAATTACCTTTAACTTCGCCAAGTCCCATGTTTAAAACTATTTTTACAAGTTTTGGAACTTCGTTTACGTTTTTGTAACCAAATTCCTTAATTAGAGCAGGAACAACTTCCTTTTTGTACTTTTCTAAAATTCTATTTTGTTCTTTAACCATGCTATACTCCATTTTTTGTTTCTTTTGCTGTCGACTTTTTAGTTGTTGTTTTCTTTTCTCCCTCTACCTTTTTAGTAGCAGATTTAGTAGAGGTTTTTGTTGTAGACTTTGTTTCTGCCTTAGTCTCTGCTTTCTTTGTTTCTTTCTTAGGCTTTTCTTCGCTTGATACTGCTTTTAGGTTTGCACCCTTTAAGTCTGAGGCTTTGATAGTCTTCTTTGCCTCTTTCTTTGTCTGTTTAACAAATTCTTTGTCTAGGGATGCTCCACACTTTTTGCAGATTCTTACCTTTTTGCCGTCAAGTTCTTTGTGAGATACTCTTGTAGCCTTGTTGCAAACAGGACATATAACTTGAACATTAGAAACCTCTATTGGAGCAGGTCTTTTGAAGATACCGCCCTTGTCTTGTTGAGACTTAGGTTTTTGGTGCTTTGCAACAATATTGACATTTTCAACAAGAACTTTGTTTGAATCAGCATAAACAGCAGTAACCTTGCCAGTTTTGCCTTTGTCTTTTCCTGTGATAACAAGAACATTATCACCGCTTTTAACTGTCATCTTCATTGTTATGCTCCTTTTATATAACGTCTGGGGCAAGAGAAATAATCTTCATATAGCCCTTATCTCTAAGTTCTCTTGCGATAGGTCCGAATACACGAGTACCTTTTGGTTGTTTTTGGTTGTCGATAATAACAGCAGCATTATCGTCAAATCTTATATGAGAACCATCTGATCTACGAAGTCCTTTTGAAGAGCGAACGATAACCGCTTTAACAACATCACCTTTCTTAACAGTTCCACCAGGGATAGCCTTTTTAACAGAGGCAACTATAACATCACCAATGTTTCCGCTTCTTCTAAAAGAACCGCCAAGTACTCTGATACACATAATTTCTTTTGCACCTGTGTTATCTGCAACTTTCAATCTTGTTTGAGGTTGTATCATAATTCACTCCTTTTACTTAGCCTTCTCAACGATTTCAACAACTCTGAAATGTTTGTCCTTAGAAAGAGGTCTTGTCTCCATAATTCTAACGGTATCGCCTATTCCACAGATGTTTCCCTCGTCATGAGCCTTAAACTTTTTAGATCTTTGTACGACTTTTTTATAGATTGGGTCTTTAACTCTGGAAACAATTTTAACTACAACAGTTTTATCCATTTTTCCAGCCGAAACTACTACGCCCGTACGAGTAATTCTTGAATTTCTACTTGTTTCCATCGCTCTCCCCCTTTTCTTGTAATTCTTTTTCTCTTAATATAGTTTTAACTCTTGCAATATCTTTTTTGACATTATGAAGTGCCATAGGGTTTGCAAGTGATCTAGTGGCATGAGAGAAACGAAGATTAAATAATTCACTGTTTAGTTCTTTAAGTTTTGCATTAAGCTCAGCCACTGATAAATATTTAATTTCACTAATTTTCATCGTTCACACCACCTTTTGTAGCATTGTCTTCTTTCTTAATAAACTTAACCTTGCAAGGAAGTTTATGTCCAGCAAGTCTAAGAGCCTCTTTTGCGACTTCCTCAGACACGCCTTCTACTTCAAAGAGCACTCTGCCAGGTTTTACAACAGCAACCCAGAACTCAGGTGAACCTTTACCAGAACCCATACGAGTTTCAGCAGGTTTCTTAGTTACAGGTTTGTCAGGGAATATTTTAATCCAAACTTTACCATCTCTTCTTGTGTATCTAGTAAGAGCAATACGAGCGGCTTCAATTTGATTAGATTTTATCCAGCATGGCTCTGTTGCTATAATTCCGTAAGAGCCATAAGCAAGAGTATTACCCCTAGTTGCTTTACCTGTCATTCTGCCTCTATGAACTTTTCTTCTTTTAACTCTTTTAGGCATTAACATTATTCTTGTCCTCCTTTTTTATCAGACGACTTCTTAGTAAGTATCTCACCCTTGTAAATCCAGCATTTAACACCAATCTTACCGATAAGAGTATAAGCAGATGATTCGCCATAGTCTATATCTGCTCTAAGAGTATGAAGTGGAACAGAACCTCTGAATTGTTTTTCAACCTGAGATTGCTCGTTTGCCTTTGTAAGAACGCCAGCAACTTGTACTTTACATCCCTTTGCTCCTGCTTTCATTACTCTATCAGCAGCCTGTCTTAATGCTCTCTTTGCAGCAACACGCTTTTCAAGTTGAGAGGCGATAGACTCTGCAACAAGTTGAGCGTCAAGGTCTGGCTTTTTGATTTCTTTAACATTTACAATTAAAGTTTTTACAGGTTTGATAATACTTTGTATTTCTTTTTTAATGTTGTCGATACCAGCACCTTTTGTACCAATAATCATACCAGGTCTTGCGGTGAAGATATTTACAACAAGTTTACCCTCTGTTCTTTCTATTGTAACTTTTGAAATAGAAGAGGTTTTATATTTCTTCATTAAGAAATTTTTAATATCTTGGTCCTCTTTTAGAAAGGTCGCAAAGTTTTTCTTGTCTGCATACCAAGTTGAGTTCCAATCTTTGTTTATTCCAATTCTAAGTCCTATTGGACTAACCTTTTGTCCCATTCTTAGCCTCCTACTACTTCATCAAGCACGATAGTGATATGTGAAGTTCTTTTAAGTATGATGTTGCCCTGTCCTTTTGCTCTTGCGCTCATTCTTTTAAACTGAGGACCGCTTGTAGCATATGCCTCTTTAACAAACAGAGTTTCTACATTTTTACCCATGTTGTTTTCAGCATTAGCAATAGCACTCTTTAAAACTTTGAGACTTTCAAAAGCACCTTTATCAGGCATATTTTCAAGGATAGCAACAGCCTCTTCTGCCTTTTTTCCACGAATAAGGTCTAAAACATATGTGATTTTAGATGGACTCATTCTTACATATTTAGCCTTAGCGTAAGGTCTTTTAACTGCATTATTTCTTTTTTCAGCCTTCTGTCTAATTCTTGTAGCCATTTTTTAACCCCTATTTTTTGCCTGCTTTTGCAACAGTTGCCGACTTTTTAGTATGTCCCTTGTAAGTTCTAGTTGGAGAGAATTCTCCAAGTTTGTGTCCTACCATGTCAGCAGTGCAGTAAACAGGGACATGTTTTTTACCATTGTGCACTGCAAAAGTGAATCCTACGAACTCAGGATAGATAGTAGATGATCTAGACCAAGTCTTAATAGGTCTTTTAACGCCAGACTCTTGCATCTGGGCAACCTTTTTAAGTAGGCTTGGATGAACATAAGGTTTCTTTAATGTTTTGCTCATAGTCTTCTCTCCTAATTAACTCTCTTAACCATTAAACGGTTAGATTTATTCTTTTTCTTTCTTGTCTTGTAACCAAGAGCAGGTTTATTCCAAGGTGTAACAGGTGATGCCATACCAACAGGGCTCTTACCTTCACCACCACCATGCTTGTGGTCATTAGGGTTCATAGCCACACCACGAACGGCAGGTCTAACGCCCATATGTCTATTTCTTCCAGCCTTGCCAAGAGATATAAGTTCATGGTCAATATTGCCAACAGTACCTATTGTAGCACGGCAGGTAAGAAGAACCTTTCTCATTTCTCCACTAGGCAGACGAAGTGTTGCATATTTGCCCTCTTTTGCCATAAGTTGAATTTCAGCACCAGCAGAACGACCAAGTTGACCGCCTTTCTTAGGTTGAAGTTCTATATTATGGAGAAGAGAACCTACTGGAATTTTAGCAAGTGGTAAAGTGTTGCCGACTTTGATTTCAACATCTTCACCGCTCATAACAACGTCCCCATCTTTAAGTCCAACAGGAGCGATTATATATCTCTTTTCGCCGTCAGCGTAGTTCAAAAGAGCGATATATGCAGTTCTGTTAGGGTCATATTCGATACCTACAACTTTTGCAGGGATATTATCTTTGTTACGTTTAAAATCGATGATACGATATTTTTGTCTGTTACCACCGCCTTGATGACGTACGGTAACCTTGCCCTGAGCATTTCTTCCAGCCTTAGAATTTTTCTTAGCAAGAAGAGATTTTTCAGGTTCTTTCTTTGTTATTTCTTCGTAGGAAGAGGTTGTATAAAATCTTCTTCCAGCCGAAGTTGGTCTATGAATTTTAATTGCCATTTTTTAGCCCCTCCCTAATTAAGATAGACTGTCGAAGAATGCGATTGTCTTAGAGTCAGGAGTAAGAGTTACTATTGCCTTCTTGTAATCGCTAGTCTTTCCAACTGTTCTTCCAGCCTTTGTATTTTGAGTTTTCTTGTGTCCTTTGATGATACAAGTGTTTACCTTTGCAACTTTAACATTAAAAAGTTGTTCAACGGCATTTTTAATTTGAATTTTTCCAGCATTTTTAGCAACGATGAAAGAATAAACTTTATTTGCTATGCCAGAATAACTTTTCTCAGTGAGAAGTGGTCTTATAATGATTTTTTCGTTTTCCATTATTCTGCGTAAGCCTCCTCTATTTGTTTGATAGCCGACTGAGTAAGCACAACGTTCTTGTTTGCAAGAATTTCGTATGCGTTAAGGTTTCCAGCCTCCTCAATGCTAAGATTTGGTATGTTTGCAGTAGAGAGTTTAATGTTTTTATCATTAGCATCATTTACTACTAAAACTTTACCTTCAAACTTGAACGCATCAAGAAATGCCTTAGCCTCTTTTGTCTTAGGCTCAGCGAAAGCGAACTTATCAAGAACTACTACCTGATTTTGTTTAATCTTTTCGCTTATAGCAGAAAGAAGTGCATATCTCTTCTTTTGCTTGTTTACTTTTTTAGAGAAATCTCTTGGTTTTGGAGCGAAGACGATACCACCGCCTCTCCATTGAGGACCTTTTGTAGAACCTTGTCTTGCTCTACCTGTTCCTTTTTGTCTCCAAGGTTTCTTAGCATGACCTCTTACCTCAGAGCGAGTAAGAGTTGATTTTGTGCCCTGTCTTTGATTTGCGTTGTAAGCAACAACAACCTCATGAATAAGTGGCTCATTGTACTCAACTTGGAAGAGTTCGTCAGGGAGATTAACTTGACCAACTTCCTCAGCCTGCATATTAAATACTTTAACTTTTGCCATAATTAACTCCTTTTAACTGCTTCACGTATTGTTACCACCGAGCCCTTAGGCCCTGGAATACATCCCTTAACGAGAAGTATATTTCTTTCAGTGTCAACCTTAACAATGTCAAGGTTTTGAATGGTAACTCTCTCAACGCCATAATGACCAGGCATATTCTTGTTTTTGAATACTCTTGATGGAGTTGAGTTTGCACTCATAGAGCCGACTTCTCTATGAACAGGTCCTGTACCGTGAGTCATTTTAAGTCTGTGTTGATTCCATCTTTGGATAACACCTGTAAAACCACGACCACGAGTAGTTCCTGTAACATCAACTTTGTCTCCCTCAGCAAAGATATCTGCTTTGATTTCTTGTCCGAGCGAGAAATCTCCGCAGTTGTCAAATTTGAACTCTTTCAAAATTCTGTAAGTGTCAACTCCGGCTTTTTTGAACGCACCAGTTCTAGGTTTGTTGACTCTTTGAGCCTTTTGTTTGTCAAATGCAACTACGATAGCATCATAACCGTCTTTTTCATTGTTCTTAACTTGAACAACAGGGCAAGGACCAGCCTCAACTACTGTAACTGGGATAACCAAACCTTCTGGAGTTAAGACTTGTGTCATTCCAAGTTTCTTGCCGATAATTGCTTTTTTCATTTTCCTGTCTTCCTCCTATTATAGTTTGATTTTTATATCCACACCTGCTGGAAGATCAATCTTCATAAGAGCATCGACTGCCTTAGCATTTGGCGAATATATATCAATAAGTCTTTTGTGAGTTCTTGACTCAAATTGTTCACGACTGTCTTTGTATATGTATGGTGAACGAATAACTGTAATCACTTCCCTATCAGTTGGAAGTGGGATAGGTCCTGCAACTTTTGCACCGAACTTTTCGGCTGTATCGATAATTCTTTTGCAAGCGTCATCAATAAGACCATGTTCGAAGGACTTTAACTTAATTCTAATAACTTGTGTTGCCATTAATATTTAAACCTCCTGTAATAGCAAATCTAACCAAACCACATATTATTTTAAGATACACTCTGGTTATTTCTCAAATGTGAGATTTTGAGAAATCTTTACTTTAAACTTTCAAATTGCAGTAAAACGAGCAAGACAAGGCTCACAAGCACTTTAAGAAGGAATTTAGTTAAGCCTAAATGACTGAATTAAAGTGCGAAGTAGAAACGAAGTATTGCGAAGTTTTAATGTAATTTGAATGGTACACCAAGCCGTGTGTGTCATGCTGTTACTCATTAAAAAATGTGATTTTTCGGTTAGTCGCTCGTAGTCTAGCCACGAACTTGTCCACGTAAATTCTCTTTGATTGCCGGTAACCAAAGTAACCTTACGTTTCAACCCATTTTTCACAGCAGTATTATAATAACAAATAAAAAGTCATTTGTCAACGATTTTTTAAAAGAATTTTTATTTTTTACAAAGATTTTTGTAGACCCTATTGCCTACATTTATATAATGAATATATATTTATAATAACACTATACTATAATAAGTAGTAAAAATAGCAAAATACAAATATAGGAAAAGCCTAAATATTTATAGTTTGAAGCAACTTTTTTATTGACAAGGTCTAAATTAAAGTGTTATAATTCTTAAAAGTTTATTTATAATAACTTTAATTTTACATTTATATTGCGATTATATTGAAAATAATTGTTTTTACTAATAAAACGGACAAAAAAAACGATAAAAAATTATAAAAAATGCTTTTCATATAAATTTATCAAGATTAAAGGTGAGGTAAAGATGAAACTAGGAAGAAAAACATTAAATATTGTATATGTAACATTATTTTTAATCACAATCACACTTTCTCTTCTTGTGATTGCTTTTTCTGCTCTTAATTCATATTTTAACAACCCTA
>CALWJU010000035.1 GCA_944381105.1 uncultured Clostridia bacterium
CCGCATTTGAGATTCGGTAGAGTTCCACATTGGTTGTATCCCAAAGCAATGTTGAGCCAACAACTCCTTCAATGACATTTACACCATCGACAACATATGTACAATTTAAAATCTCTTCTTCTCCATCCTCGATAATCTCTTTTGTGGTGTAGTAGTCAAATACAACCTTTGTTACAGTGTAATCTTCTGTTTGGTAATTTGTACTACTTTTTATTGCTTGATTTAGAGTTCTTCCATTGTTTATATCTGCGGCGGTATAAAAAATTTGAGTTTGATTATTAAAGTAGGCATTGATTGCAGAAAAAGCAATCACAACAAGAGACAGTGTGATTGTAAGTAAAAATAAAGTAACATATGCAAAGTTTAAAGTTTTTCTACCAAGTTTCATTATGCCTCGCTTTTAATCTACCTTTTATTTTTTTATTTAATTTATTAATGATTATTCTTTTTATGTAGAGTTTTTATATTATCTAATAGCAATATTATTATAAATATTCTTATAGGAATTATAACACTTTAACATAAATCTTGTCAAACAAATAATTTCGTTAAGAGAAAATTGAGTAGAATAAGATTCTTTTTATTATTAAATTCATATATAAAACAAAAAACTAGGATGTTTTATCCTAGTTTTTCTATCTAATCTTCATCCTTTGGGAAGATAATTACATATCTATTAGGTTCTGTTCCTTTTGATAGAGTGGTTACACGACTGTCATCTGCTAATGTAGTGTGTATAATTCTTCTATCTGCTGGTGTCATTGGGTTAAGTTTAGAGTATCTTCCGCTTGCTGCGACCTTATTTGCTATACGTTTAGCAAGGTCTGTTAAACTTTGAACTCTTTTTTCTCTGTATCCTCCTATATCAAGTAATATTTTTTTGTTGTTATGTCCATTTATAACAGAAATCAAGCGATTTAACGCATAGAACCCTTCTCCATGATGTCCAATAATATCTCCTACATCTTCGCCTTTTACAGATAAACAACGATACTTTTCATCCTCAACATCTTCAATTTCGACATCTCTATTTATAACTTTAAAGAAGCCTTCTAGAAAGAGTTTTGGATCTATTACTTTTTCACGATCAACCGTTCTTGGAGAAGAAAGGGTATTGATTGCTGTTTCCACAAATTCATTTTCTGTAATTTTACCTTTTTTTGTCGCTGTATCCGAAAGATTAACATTTCCTTTAACATTATTTTCAGTTTTTTCTTTTTCGGCTTTGTCTGACGAATTGATGAGTGAGTCCTCTATTTCTAAATCAACTTGCTTTGTCTTTGGCTTATCATCTTTTACTTTTTCTTTTTTCTCGTATTTTTCTCTGGCGTCCTCAGAAATTGAAACGATGACTTTCGCTTTTTTAAAAAGTCCACCCTCATTTATTATCTTTATATCTACATCTTCTCTTGATGCTTTTAACTCGAAAAGAGCATTTTCAATTGCCTTTTCGATATTTTTCCCTGTGCCCTCTGCTGTAATCATATTTCCTCCAATTTAAAATTAATTTTACAACTATCAATATACATTAAAATTTTCTTGAATAGTTTATTGTATTTTTACTTTCTTCTTTTTCCTTGTTTTTATTCACTATTTTATCCACTATATAAAGTTGAAGTGGCAGTAATAATGTGGATATAACTTGTCCTGTAAGCATGTATATTGCAAACACGCTACTATATAGCAATGCAAACAGACCTAAAATTATAGGAATTATTATAGGCATCCATTTGGTAAATCCTTTTGCCTTAACGTTTTCTTTACCTAATTTCTTGTTGCGTCTCTTTGTATGCAAATTATTTAAGAATACACTAAGTGCTGAAACCGCTATGATTAGTATAGGTAAAATATAGTATCCATTCACCCTTCCTCTCATGGAATTTAAGTCATTCATAAATAAATTGTAAACTTCTTGCTCTCTTGCCTCAAAACCTCCGACCTGAGATGATAATGTATCATAGGACATTATTGATTGAACGGTTGGTGAATCGGCAAGCCAGAAATTTTCTATCCACAAGAAACTATCTTTATCTGTGTCGTAAACTTCTACTACATGCTCCATAGCGAGATATTGAACAGCATCATAGAGGTATAAAGATTGATAGGTTGGTTGTTCGTTTTCGTCAAGAATAGGTTGTCCATCTTCATCAAGGATAGGTTGGTAATTTTCTATAACTATAATGTTACCAAAATTGTTTGCAAGAGATATAATATAGTCATTTGTTGTAACAGCGGTTATTGTTGTCGTATTTCCTTCGCCTTGCGAAACTGAGTCGATATAGCCAAAATCATCCTTAAAGGTTGATGTTTGTAAAATGATAGGCTCGGTTGCGTCTTCGCCGTCTTCATTTTGATATTGTACAAGCGAAATTGTTTGTGCTTCTTCGTCAACAATTATTCCGAGATTTTGGTAATCTTCAAAGATGGAGACATTGTTATCATTTTCGCTTAAATACTCTTGTACAACATTTAAAGTGTTGGCATAGTTATATTTCAAATTGTCGTAACTTAAATAAATGTTATAACTTGCCATTGAATTTAAACCACTTAACAAAGTAAAGAATATGAGCATATTTAACGCCATTACAAGAAAAGTCGCAAGACAGCCCATATAATAGGATCTGTTCATATACTTTCGATATACTTCATTTTGCTTTTGGTTCATCACCTGTGGCGAATTTTCATACTTAACCCTAATCTTATCGAGTTCTGGTTGCATGCTTGACTGAATGGCGTTCATTTTTTGTTGATTGTATTTGGAATATGTGTCAATGACAGCCCAAATTATTCTTATTACTACCGTCAAAAATATAATAGCAAGCACATAATTTCCTGTAACACTTGTAAAGGCTCTTATTATGCTTTCCCATACGCCAGTAGGCTCAGTAATAGCAAGCAAATTGCTTAAAATAGCCATTTAATTTCTCCTTTAATATTAATAGGCAGTGGATCATAGCCATGACTTTTGCTAAAAGGACTACATTTAAAAATTCGTTTAATTCCTATCCATACACCTTTTATACCAAAATGGTCGATAGCACCAAGCATATAACTTGAACATGTAGGGTAAAACTTGCAAGAGTGTGGAATAAGAGGAGAAAGACAAGACTTATAAAAATAGACAGGCAACTTCAAAATTGTTTTAAAAAGATTTGTTTTCTTCATGCTTTTTAAATAGATTTATGAGTTGATGCTCAATTTCGCTATATGTTAGCAAAGTAGCACCATTTTTTGCCTGCAAAATATAATTGTAATTGTCTTTAACAAGTTGGTTTTTTCGCACAATCTCTTTAAGTCTACGTCTTAACAAATTTCTCTTATTTGCTTTGCCTTCTTTTTTTGATATGGAGTAGCCTATTTTGTAGGTTTTAAACTTACTACTTACAGCATAAAGATTAAAATTTTTGCTGTGATATTTGATTCCCTTGCGAAAAATATAATTGAATTGTTTGTTCTTTTTTAGTCTATGGTCTATTTTTATTTTATTATGCTGATAATTTTTTTCTTCCACGATTTCTTCTTCTTTTTAAAACGTTTCTTCCGCCATTAGTTCTCATTCTTTCTCTAAAACCATGAACTTTGCTTCTTTGTCTTTTCTTTGGCTGATATGTTCTTTTCATGTGTGTTTGCCTCCTTTTAAATAAGTAACTAATTTATTATAAATAATAAAACAAGATTTGTCAATTATAAAATATCATTTTAGTGCAAGAAAATTGAGATAAAAGCAAAAAATAGAAAATTTTTCTTGACAAAGTGGAGAATTTTGTATATAATCATTTAGTAACGATAGGTATGGCAGCATAGCTCAGCTGGCTAGAGCGCAAGATTCATACTCTTGAGGTCACTGGTTCGAGACCAGTTGCTGCTACCAAATCTGAGAAAAAACATATTCTGGTCTCGAACCAGTGAAACTGGTGAGTCGGGGTCCCCAAAAATGCTCGTCAGTTTTGGGGTGATGGGATCAGTTGCTGCTACCAAATGAAAAAACTGCACTCATGCTTGTTGCTCCGCTAATGCGAAGCGTGAAAGCGATTTCGTTTGTTTTTTCATTTTGCGACCAAACGTGATTGCTTTGCAATCAGTCGCAACTTGATAGATGACGAGGCAGATTGTAATGAATTTACCGAAAAAGATTAAAAAGGTTAATCTTTTTTATTTTGCCTAAAATATGTAAGGAGAGAATTATGATTCATTCATTATCTGGTGGGGAACTTAGCGTTCACCGAAATCATGATTACGCAAAAGTGAGGTTAAATGGTGGTTATAAAGCAGGCGAATGTCTTTGGTTTATCTCAGAAATTGAAGATTTAGAGGTTGGCGACATGGTGCTTGTGCAGTCAATAAGTGGAGAAACAAACAAGGGATATGTTGAAAGGATTGATAGAAATGTCAACGAACTTTCTTTTCCTATACCATACAAGAGGATGAAAAGAATTATAAAGAGATTAAATGAGATGAATTAAAAATAATATCAGTTTAAGGCTCACAGTCCTGCCTTTGAAACTAGAAAAAAAACTGAGAATATATTTTATCACTATTTTTTATTAGTTTAAAAAATTTATGACTAAATCCTGCTATTATTTATTTTTTCTAGTAGTTTGATTTCAAGAGACTTGCATCTATTTTCGTCCATATCTGGCACACCATCAAGCCTATAATTTAAACCAAGGTCTTGGTATTTATGTACTCCAATCGTTTTGTAAGGAAGAAGTTCTACCTTTTTAACATTTGATATTTTTGATATGAATTTTGCAAGTTGATTTATATTTTCTTCGGAATCATTTAAATTAGGGACTATAACTTGACGAAGCCAAATTTTTTTATGGTATTTTTGGCAGTCTTCAAGAAATTTATTAAAATATTCCATAGGCTTACCTGTCAATTCTTGATAATCTTTTTCGTCGACTGCTTTAATATCAAGAATTACAAGGTCAACAAGAGGTAAAATCTCGTCGTATTTTCCAAGTCCCACACCAGCAGTATCAAGAGCGGTATTAATAGAATTTGCCATACAAAGTTTAAGACATTCTACTAAAAATTGTGGTTGCAAAAGAGGTTCTCCGCCTGAAAAAGTTATGCCCCCATCCTTTCCATAGTAACTTTTAAAGCGTTTTACTTTATCTATAAGTGCCCTAGGTGTTATTTTTTCGCATTTTCTACCTTTGTCCCATGTCTCTGGGTTGTGGCAATATTTACACCTCAGATTGCATCCCTGCATAAAAACAACATAACGTATTCCTGGACCATCGACAAGCCCCATGCTTTCAACACTATTAATATTTCCAAATATTTCCATAATGTTATTATAATATAAAGCAGTAAAAAAATAAAAGAGTTAAGACAAAATTTATGAAAATTTTAATTATTTAATAAAATTTCTTTAATTTGCTTGACAAAGTCGTCGGGGGGATGTAGGTGTCTCAATAGCATTGCGAGAATAAATAAATTTTTGGAGGGTTTAATGAGCGAAACACAAGAGAAGGTAAATATGCAAAAAGACAGTCAAGACAATAGTATGGCAAATGATGTAAAAAGTGAAAAGTTGAATAGCGATAATATAGAGAATGAGGGAAATATTGGCGAGCAACCTAATTCAGCGTTAAATGATAACAGTAAATCAGGTGCATATAATCAAAATAATTCTATCAACAACAATAATTCCAATAATTATAGTAATGCTTGGAACGAACGCAATAATGAAGGGTATTATAATGTAAATAATAATGGATACAATAATGGCTATCGCTCTAATGGGGATGGATACAACAACAATAATCGTTATGATAATAACTACAATTATTATAATAGAGAAAGATATAACAATAATCAAAACAATTACCAAGAAAGTCATACTTCAAAGATGGGACTGGGCGTCTTGTTTGCTTTATTTTTGGGCGTTATAGGTCTTTTGATTGGCATATGTCTTTATTCTGAGGGAACATATGAAAGAAAAACATTTGTTGAAGGCTGGCACAATACCTTTTTTAAAATTCTTGGAATAGTTGCTGTTATGATTATAATAGTAGTGATTGCAACTAGTTTTTAAAAAATATTGTAGAGCAATTCTACAATATTTTTTATTTGTTTATTAAATTTAATTATAACACACAAATAATTGTTTTTTATTCAAGACCATATTTTTTCTTGAATTTCTCAACGTTACCGCTGGTGTCAACCATTTTCTTTTTACCTGTAAAGAAAGGATGACATTGATTGCAAATATCTATATTAAGAGTGTCGCCCTTGCAATTTGACTTGGTCTTAAAGGTGTTTCCGCAAGCACACACAACGGTAACTTCATGATAATCTGGATGTATTTCCTTTTTCATGTTATTATTCTCCTTTTATAAAATTAATCTCCAACATATGGAAGAAGTGCAATATTTCTTGCTCTTTTAATTGCTTGGCAAAGTTCTCTTTGATGATATGCACATACACCTGTTTGACGTCTAGGAATAATCTTTCCTTTTTCAGTTATATATTTTCTAATTTTAGCAACGTCTTTAAAGTCAATATTTTTTTCACCAGCAACACAAAAAGCACATACTTTTTTCTTAGAAGGTTTACGGAATTTTTTAGTTACTACTTTTTCAACCTTCTCTTCTGTGTTTAAATCAGCCATAATTCTACTCCTTTTAATTAAAATGGTAAACTATCGTCATCGATAGGTTCAAGTTCAGTTTGAGGTTTAGAAGGTGTGGATGGAACATCACTTGAATCAGAGTTTCTAGAATTCAAAAATTCAACCTCCTCAGCGACTATGTCTGTTGAATATCTCTTTGTGCCATCGCTTGCTTCATAGGAAGAATTTTGTATTCTTCCAACAACTCCGCATTTTGAACCTTTCTTCAAATATTTACTGCAACTTTCAGCCTGAGCTCGCCAAACTACAATATTAAAGAAATCTGCCTGAGGACCATTGTCATTATTTCCAAAGCGTCTTTGTACGGCAATTGAAAATCTACATACTGGCACTCCGCTGTTTGTAGTAGCGAGTTCTGGATCACGAGTCAAGTTTCCGACTAAGATAACTTTATTCATATTATTTTCTCCTTAATGTCTTTATTTTCTAACAAAGATTTGACGAACTATACCTTCGGTAATGTTCATGAGTTTTGCCATAGCATCAACTTCTGCTGGATTTAATGTGATATTCATAAGCACATAATATCCTTCTGTTTTGAAATTGATAGGATAGGCAAATTTTCTCATTCCCCATTTGTCAATTCCTTCTACTGAACCGCCTTTGTTTTCAACGTAAGATGTGAATTTTTTTATTAATTCCTCACGTTGTTCTTCGGTTACATCAGATGAGATGATATAGAGAAGTTCATATTTGTTCATATTTTTACCTCCTTTTGGACTAAATGGTCTTTCATATAAATAATTCAGCAATTAAGTATGAAAGACAAGGACAGTTTTTTACTGCTATTTTGTATTATAATATCTTTTCAACCTTTTGTCAAGATATTTTGATAATTAATTAAAAAGGAATTGTGTTTTTGATTATTTTTCATAAAAGATAATTATTTAAACACTTTAAATAAATAATTCTAGTTGTGAAGGTAATTTAAGGTGAGTGTAATGCTTTTCAAGAAAAAATCACGGTTGTTTGTGAATATATTGATTTAATTTCCTTTTTATTTATTTTTTCAACCTTTTTTCAAAGAATTTAATAAGATTTTTCTTTGCAAGTTCGGTGTTTACATATGCTAGCCATTTTAGTTGTGCTTTGTTCTGTATATTTCCGTTGCTATCCCTATCCACAAATATCTCTACCTTATCTCCACTATTAAGTTTAAGATATGGTGGTTGTTTGGTCTTGCTATCATTTACAATGGCATATTTAAAACCAAACCCTAAATCTTGATGCAATTTAAATGCAAAATCAAGTACAGTTGAGTTTTCTGGTACAAACTTTACCTCTCCTGAACGTGTTTTGACTTTCATGGTTTTTGTGGAGAGATAGTCTAGATTTTCGTCATCTATAAGGTTGTCTACTTGACCATCTAACGTGCCTATTTTTTGCAGAGTGTAGGCGTTTTTGCTCATAATATACAGATTATACATATTTCTTAAATTGTCTTTGAGTTTAAAGTATAACTTATGTGTAAATCTACCTATTTTTACGTCTATGATTTTTATTTTGTCTGAAAGTTTTTTGTTTATAATACGTAAAACATCATCTATTGCTTGCTTATCATCACCTTTACTATAAAGGCAATAAATGTTATAATTTGTTACTTTAAGAATTTGTCCTTGTGATACCTTTCCAATATTTTCGTTTGGAAAGATTGTTTCAAGGTCGCTATAAACTTTGTATTCTCTTACGTTTTTTATTTTGCTTTCGTTTATTGTGGTATTTATAAATGCTTCATTTAAAGCATTTTTTAACGCTGTTATATTGTTTTTGTTGGTTTCATGATAAATATTATAGTGTTCTAAAAATGTTTTTGCGGAGTAGCGGTTTACAATCTTGAAACACTCGTTTTTTATTTCTCTATAAAAATGTTCAGAATTAAGTTTTTCGGCGATAGGTATTATCCATCTTTCACTTTCTCGAACTTTTTCAAGTTGTTTGTTGTAGTCAAAAATTTCAATTGTTCTAAGATTATGTAATCGGTCTGCAAACTTTATCGCAAATCCCATTGGATTTTTTTTGCCTATTGCTATAAGTTTTTTAAAGGTTTGTTCTTCTGCCGATGATTTAATAAATTCCTTATCTTCAAATATGTCATTTTCATCAAATTGATATTTAGTTTTATCTATTGCGCTTACACAATCAACCATCTGGGCGATATTTTCATTGAAATTATCTTTGATTTCTTGCAGTGTATATCCGCAATCTTCAACAACATCATGGAGCAGACCAGCGCAAACTACGTCTACATTGAAATCAAGATTTGCTAGAATATTTGCAACTTCAATAGGGTGTAGTATATAGGGTGAGCCGTCTTTTCTATATTGTCCATCGTGTAATTTTTTTGCCGTTTCATAAACTCTATCTAAGAGGTTTAAATCGGCAGGAGATTTTTCAAAGTGATTTCTAATAGCCTGGTATTTTTCATCTATATCAATCATTAGATGCCTCCCTAATAAGTTTAAAGACGGCGTCATCTTCTTTATTTGAAACCTTTGCAAATCTAAAAGAGTTTGCATCTAATATATCAAAAAAGTGATATTCAAGTTTATTCTGTATTATAGCAATCTTTTGGCTTTCTGACAGAAAGTGAGATATCTCATTTTTTTCTACATATAGGCGTTTAAAAAGGGATATTATATCAACTATTGCATCATCAAGATTAACAGTGTAATCATCAAGTTTTAAACAATTATATAATTCTCCGTCAGGCACTTCTAACACTCTTTTTGATAATATGATATACTGCACGCAAGGGTTATGTTCTCTACCTCGTGATATAGAATTTACTGTGCCTATTCCTCCTATATACTCTTCCCTAGTAGGTGGATTATTTAATAATATATAAGTAAAGTCTCCATTTTCCTTATCTTTCAGTTCAATTGCAATTGAATGAGTACTGCAATAGAGACTGCCTTTATAAAAATACTTTGATTGGGAAAGCGTGTCAATAATTTGGCGAGGCGAATGTTGATTGTTGACTTGTTTTAATAGTTTTGTTGCCTCAACTCTATCTTTAACAAAAGCACCATACACCACAACGCTTGAATCAAAATCCTTTTCTTTAAGAATACTAATAACGCCATATTTCATAGTACTTCGTATATTTGTGTGAACCTCTCCCTTGTAGGAGGTGTTATTATAGTAATAAACCATATAGTTACCTATAAATCTATCGAAAGATTCGCTATCATGCTTTATAAAATCAGAGAACAAAAAATCATCTATATCTATTCCAAAACTGTCTTTAAGTGCTATTAAAAATTGGATTGACGGCTCGCTTGTGCCAGAAATGTAATTATTTATACTTGATTGTGAAAACCCTGTCTTTTCAGCAATATGTCTTTGAGTATATTGTTTAGATAATGCTTTAAGATTTTCTTGAAACTTACTTGCCATATTTTCCTCCCTTGTATTGTCAAAATAATACTACAATTTTTATGATTTGTCAACAGAATATAATGAATTGTGATTAATTTGTTGATATAGTTTAATTATTTTATTGATTGTTTGATTATTATATAGATTTTTGCGAGTCTTGAACTTGTTTTTTTCATTATGTGTTGAAGCAAAGGAAAAAGGATAGAATAAAAATTCTATCCTATAATTTTGCGATTAACCTTGAATTGAACCAACAGTTCGAGGGAAGAGTTCGACATCACGTATATTTGATATACCTGTTAGATACATTATAAGTCGCTCAAAGCCTAAGCCATAACCTGAGTGTACGTTTGTCCCATATCTTCGGCTGTCAAGATACCATGAATAATCTTCTTCCTTTAATCCTAATTCATGAATTCTTGCAAGCAGTTTGTCGAGACGCTCTTCTCTTTGGCTACCACCACATAGTTCTCCAATTCCTGGAACGAGCATGTCGACTGCGGCCACTGTTTTTCCATCATCGTTGAGTCTCATATAGAAGGCTTTTATATCCTTAGGATAATTTTTTAAGAATACAGGCTTCTTATACACCTCTTCGGTAAGGTATCTCTCATGTTCAGATTGCAGGTCTGCGCCCCACTTAACAGGGAAGACAAATCTATCTTTGACTTTTTCAAGTATCTTTATTGCTTCTGTATAGTCTAGTCTTATAAACTTGTTATCAACTATATTTTGAAGTCTTTCAAGTAGCGATGTGTCAACAAATTTATTTAAAAATTCTAATTCGTCTTTACATTCCTCTTTGACAAAGTTTATAACAAATTTTATCATTTCTTCTTCGCAGTCCATAAGTTCGTCAAGGTCGCAAAAACACATTTCAGGCTCCATCATCCAAAATTCTGCTGCGTGTCGTGAAGTATTTGAGTTTTCTGCTCTAAATGTAGGACCAAAAGTGTAGGTCTTGCCAAAGGCATGTGTAACAACTTCTTCGTGTAGTTGCCCTGACACAGTAAGGGAGACTTTCTTTCCGAAAAAGTCTTTTGAGTAGTCGACCTTTCCGTTCTCTTTTGGTAAGTTTTCAAGTGGCAAGGTGGTTACTTGAAACATTTCGCCTGCTCCTTCGCAGTCGCTACTTGTTATAATAGGGGTGTGAAGGTATACGAAATTTCTCTCATGAAAATACTTGTGAATTGCAAAAGAGGCAACTGATCTTATTCTAAAAACTGCATTGAATAGATTTCCTCTTGGTCTTATAGTTGGCAGGGTTCGTAAAAATTCAATAGTGTGTCTTTTCTTTTGAAGAGGATAGTCGGTATCACTTTCGCCTAAAACCTTTACTTCGCTTGCATTTAGTTCGTAAGGTTGTTTAGCATTCGGTGTTACAATAACTCTTCCTTTAACCATAAAAGAAGCACCTACATTTTGTTTTACAACTTCGTCGTAATTTTTGATTTTGTTTTTCTCTACAACAATCTGTACACTTTTAAATGCTCCATCATTTAATTCGATAAAGGCTATCTGTTTGCTGTCTCGTACCGTTCTTGCCCAGCCACAAACAGTAATTTCCATGTTTGCGTAGCCTTGATAGGTTTTATTTAAATCTCTTATTTCTATTCTTTTCATATCTTACTCCTCATCAATAAGTTTTATATGAACATCTTTTAATAATTTTTTGTCAACAGTATTTGGTGCATTTGTAAGAGGATCACATCCATTTTTGTTCATAGGGAAAGCGATGACATCTCTTATATATTCGTTATGTGTTAAAAGCATCATAAGTCTATCAAACCCAGCACCTGCTCCGCAGTGTGGTGGTGCACCATATGAAAAAGCGTTGTAAAGGGCAGGAAATTTATTTTCAACCACATCCTTATCGTAACCTGCAATTTTAAACAATTCAACCATATAATCTGGTCTATGATTACGAACTGCACCTGACAGGCTCTCATAACCATTTATCACAAGGTCATATTGATAAGCTTTTGCACTAAGTGGATCTTTCTTTACCTCTTCTATACTTACTTGTGGTAAACTGAAAGGATTGTGGGAAAACTCAATTTTGCCATCATCATCAAGTTCATAGAATGGAAAGTCTACAATCCAAACGAAATTGTAGGCGTTCTCGTCGATTAAATTCAATCTTTTTCCAAGTTCTTGACGCAAAACGTCAGCGAACTTAATTGCTTTTGATTTTTGGTCTGCTATAAAGAATATAGTTTCTCCTGCTTTGTATTTTAAAACATCTTTTAATTGATTTTTCTGTTTTTCTGTTATGAATTTGCTGATTCCCGTTTCAAATTCATTGTTTTCGTTAATGTGAACGTATGCAAGTCCTTTTGCTTCACGTGATTTTAAAAATTCAGTTAAACTATCATAAAATTTTCTACCATTGCCTTGACAGTCAACATGAATTGCCTTAATAGTGTTTCCTTTAAAAGCATTAAACTCAGTGTCCTTAAAAATTTCGCTAACGTCAGCAACAGTCAATGGATTTCTTAAATCTGGTTTGTCGCTAGCGTAGGTATTTATTGCGTCTTCATAAGTTAAACGCTTAAATGGCGTAGAGACCTTTACTCCTGTGAATTTTTCAAATATTTTAGAATAAAGTTCTTCAAATACAGCAAAAACATCCTCTTGTGTTGCAAACGCCATTTCCATATCTATTTGATAAAATTCTGTTGGAGAACGATCTGCTCTTGCATCCTCATCTCTAAAACAAGGTGCTATTTGAAAATATTTGTCAACGCCACTAGTCATCAATAGTTGTTTAAATTGTTGAGGTGCCTGCGGAAGAGCATAAAACTTACCAGGGTTTAATCTTGAAGGGACAAGGAAATCTCTTGCGCCCTCTGGACTAGAAGCAGTTAATATAGGTGTTTGCACTTCTAGGAATCCTTTGTCGTGCATGAAATTTCTTACATACATCATGAGGTCGCTTCTTAATTTAATCATATTTTTATTATAGTCGGCACGTAAATCTAGATATCTATATTTAAGACGCAAGTCTTCGTTGACCGATTGACTATTTTTAATTTCAAAAGGAAGCGTCTTTTCGCATTTACCTAGAATCTCAACACTTTCGGCAACTACCTCAATATCGCCTGTTGGCATATTGGGGTTTTTACTTGACCTTTCTTTAACTATACCATGCACACAAATAACATCTTCTTTATTTAAAGATACATCAATTTCTTCGGGTAAGACAATTTGAGTTTTTCCATAGAAATCACGTAGAACTACAAATGTAATACCGCCAAGTTTGCGTACAGTATCAACAAAACCTGATAATGTTTGGTTTGTTTCGCAGTCTGACATACGCAAACTTCCGCAATCGACTGTTCTATATTTGTTTTTGTTCATATTTTCTCCTTTTTATCTTGCATTAGTAACAAAAAAGTCCTAATGCTTTTTTGCATTAGGACGAATAAATTATATCCGTGGTGCCACCTAACTTGCAGTATTTACTGCCACTCTTGTTTGCTATAACGGGCATACCCGATTTCTCTTACTAAAACAATCTATTGTAATGTTTTTTCAAAGAAACAACTCCCAAGTGTCCTTTCACATATTATTGATGATAAAATTTCAGCCACGTTTTATCTCTCTGTAATCAAGTGAATATGTTACTTTTCTTGATCAACGTTTTTGTTATTATAGAACATTTTTTCCTTTAAGTCAATAAATTTTTACTCTTTATGTTGAAATTTTTATCGATATTTATTTCCTTTCCATTCAAATAATTTAAGTTGCCTTCTAATTTATTAAATTTTATATAAAAGCACCTTAAAAGTTGAAATTTTGCTCCAAATTTCTTGTTGTCGCTGTTTTTGCCATATTTTCCGTCTCCAATAATGGCATGCCCTAAGAAAGCAAGGTGGGCACGCAGTTGATGAGTCTTTCCTGTTACAAGAGTACATTCTACCAGACTATTATCTTCTTTATTTTCTATTGTCTTAAATATTGAGATAATTTTTACTGAGTTTTTAACAGGGCTATTATAAATTTTAACGAGGCTTTTTGCTGAATCTTTTACGAGATAGGCGGTGTATTCTCCGTTGAAATTTGTTTGACCGATAACTCGTGCGATATATTTTTTAGTTATAGTTCTATTTTTTATAGCCCTATCTAATATATCTTTTGCCTCTTGATTTTTGGCTAGAATTGTAAGACCAGTTGTATTTCTGTCGAGTCTATGAACAGCCAAAGCCTCAAACCTCTTTGCAAGTCCGCTTTCTCCCTCTACCTCTATGCCTTGCGGTTTGTCTACAATAAGAAGGTTTTCATCCTCATAGATTTTATTGATGGACTGAATAGGTTCTTCATAGAAGATTGATATTTCTTGTCCTTTTACAACAAGGATGTTTTTGTTTATTCTTTTTTGGTCTACCTTTATATCTTTATTTCTTAAAGATTTTTGGCAAATATTGTATGATAGACCTTTTTTGCATAGTAAATCAATAATTTTTCCATCCCTTTCACAAATAAAAGTTAGTTTTTCCATATAACTATAATTTAACATATTTTTACTCCAATTGCTATCATTTTTACTTTATTTCTAGAATATATTTAATTATATTTTGGAGGTAATATGAAACTTTTGCATTTAGAGGGCGATATGCTTTCATTACAGGGGGTTACTAAGGTTGTTTCCTCATCGCAGACGCAGGCGGTTGTGCAGTGCGGGGAAAGTATGGTTGTGCTTAGTGGTAATAATATAGAGGTTAAAAAATTACATTTGGAAGAGGGTGAGGTGTGTTTTCAAGGAAATTTTACTAATATTAAATTAGGTGAAAAACATGAAAAACAACCACTTTTGAAAAGGATATTTAAATAATGTTATATCCAACGCTTAATCAACCATTAATTTTTTTGGTGATCTTTGTGGTAGGGCTTGCAAGCGGACTGCTTTTTGATATTGCACATGTATTATCATTCTTCTCTGGAAATGATAAGTTTACGAAAGGGTTGTTTGACTTTATTGCTGTAACCTTCTCCTTTGGAATACTTTTTTATAGTAATTTAGCGGTAAACTATGGACAATTTCGAATATATGTTGTTGCTTCATTTTTATTGGCAATCTTTTTAGAGAGAATTTTATCTAAATTTTTATGGACAAGATGTATTAAAAGGTGCTATAATAACTTTAAAGAGAGAGCCAATGAAAGAAGAAAAAAGAAAAAAGATAATTAACATATCTATTATTGTCGGACTTGTAGTGCTGATAGCATTTGTGATTATAACCTCTATCGTTATATATAATCAAAATCAAAGATATGATGATTTAAAAGAGGACAACGACCATATCTCAGACATTTTAGACGATCAAGAAGATGGTGAAGAAACAGTTGGAGAGGTCGATTATCAGTAACCAAAAGAAATATGATACTGCATTTTATGAGAAAAATAAAAGATGATGAGAAATTAAAAAAGGCAAATGAATTTCATAAATTGCGTACAGCATTTATGATTATATAAAATAAGGTTTTATATCTAACAAACAGTACCATGACACATTATGAGTGGGCTCAGTCTTTGGGACTTCCAATGAATTGTTTTGATGAAATAACTCGTGGGTTTGTTAATGATGGTTTTATTGTCTTTTATAAGGGGAACTTTGACTATGATGACAAAATCATAGAAGACGCAAATACTTATGCTGGGGAAATTGCCAAATACTGCAAATTAACATCTGCAAAAGTTTATGTTGGTATGAAGATAGGCAAAATTGGAGAAAAATGGAGTCCGAATAAATATCTTTTTTCAATAGAAACTGAAAAAGAAAATATATAAATTGATTTTTAATCAAAAAATATTGGGAAGTCCCAATATTTTTATTAGTTTAATTTATTGTTCCTTTTATTTAAGTGTTCTTCTTTTTCTTTAATAGGTTCTATTTTATTATTACCATTAGGCTCTTCTATATTGTTTTCTTTATTACTATTTTCTATTTCTTCTGATTGGTTATTTTTAACTTCGTCGTTATCGGCATTGAAGTTGGATCTGTTGTCTTTTTCTTTATCTTCTTGTGTATTTTGTGCAATAATGATTGTATTAACCTTATTACCACCTTTATCTTTTCCTCTTGATATTTTATTTGCAAGATTTGTAACAAAATTTTCTATTTGAGGTTGGTATTTAAAACTTAGGAAGAACACAACGCAGGCAAGGATAACCAATACTATCCATACAGGGATTCCCCAGCCACTAAAAGGTATTATTTGACCGCTTCCAAAGAAACAAGTGGTGGCAATTGATATGGGTCGTGTAATAATGTTAGTTATAAGGAAGAATTTCCAACTCATGCCTATACACCCTGCAACTATGCAAAGTATATCGTCAGGGAATATAGGGAAAAGCATCATAAGGAAATAAACATATTTACCACGACTTAGTTTTTCCTCCCACTTTTTTGCATCTTTTTCGCCAGCAATCCAAACAACTAATTTTCTTCCAATTTTTCTCCCTAAGAAAAAGGCGAAAATACTACCAAGCATTACAGCCAGCAAACTTAACCCAAGAGTTATCCAAGGACCAAACACTAGCGTGCCTGCGACTGTTGTTACAACAGCAGGTAGTGGCAAAAATGTTACTTGCAGAAATTGGATCAATATAAATATAATGTAACTATACGCTCCTCCTTCCAATATTACATCCCGCAATTTTTCTGCGCTATCTATTTTGTCTATCAGTCCCGATAGTTCAAGTGGAAGGTATATGGCGAGCGCCAATAAAATAAGAGCACCTGTAATAATTGCTATTTTAATAAGTTTTGTTTTTGTCTCTTTTTTCATCTTTGACATATTGGTATTATAACACATTTTATTCGATAATAAAACTTTTTGGCGAAGAATGTCTTAAAAAATGCTAGCCACTGCATAAAAACGAATTGTATATAATTGACAATATTTTAAAAATATTATATAATATGAAAGTCCCATAATGAACTTAAACATAAATTGAGAAATAATAAAATTGATAAGGGTTGTTGTGAAAGTGGTTTGTCGGTAGCCTTGTAAGTAAGAAGGTTTTGAATAGAGACACGCAAACAGTGGGTTAATGTAAGTACATAATTAAGAGAATAAGAAAAATAATGCGGGAGTGGCGGACGGAACTGGGGTTCCCGAAAATTTCATATTTTTGGGGTGGTAGTGGCAGACGCACAAGTTTACTGAAACTTGCGCAAAGGTAAAACAAAAAAAGTAAAAATTGAAAAGAATAATGCGGGAGTGGCGGAATGGCAGACGCGCAAGTTTCAGGTGCTTGTGGTAGCGATACCATGTGGGTTCGACTCCCATCTCCCGCACCAGACAAGATAAAGGCATCAACATTCCGCCACAGTGGCGGTTAGGGGTCCCCAGAAATACTTAGTATTTATGGGGTGTACAGTGGCAGACGCGCAAGTTTCAGGTGCTTGTGGTAGCGATACCATGTGGGTTCGACTCCCATCTCCCGCACCAGCAATATAAAGGTATCAACATTCCGCCACAGTGACAGTTAGGGAATAATTTTTTATAAAACATTGACTTTTATGAAAAAGTGATTTATACTAATCATAATTAAGGAAAAAAACTATGACAACAATCTGCGCCAATAACTTTGTTATGATGATGCTCTATGTTAATTTAATATTTAACATAGTGTTTTGTTGCGTAAATAATAAAAAATATTTGATAGGAGCACCAAAATACAGTGCTCCCGTTTTTTGTTTAAAAGGAGAAAAAATGATTTTAAAATATAACAATAATAGACTAATGCGAAGGGTACAAGTTTATAATTTTATAATTAAATTAAAGGAGAAAAAAATAATGAACAAGATTTTAATCGGCCTTTCATGGCCATATTCAAATAATGAATTACACATAGGGCATTTGGGATCCTCGCTACCAGCAGATATATTAGCAAGATTTTATAGGTTGAAAGGAAAAGAAGTGTGTTTTGTTAGCGGAAGTGATTGTTATGGAACACCTATTTCAATTCAAGCACAAACAGAAGGCAAGTCCCCAGAAGGAATTGCACAATTTTATCATGAAAAATTTGTTTCTATATTTAGAGATTTAGATTTTTCATTTGATAATTATAGTCAAACAAACAAAAAATCTCATATAAAATTTGCAAAAAAATTTCACGAAGATTTATATAAAACAAAATTTGTTTATAAAAAAGATGAAAAACGTCTATATTGCGAAAAATGCAAAAGATTTCTGCCAGATAGATATGTTGTTGGGCAATGTCCAAACTGCGGAAATCAAACAAAGGGAGATTCTTGTGATAAATGCGGAAAAGTCTTGGAGCCAGAAGAGTTGATTAATCCAAAATGCAGTATCTGTGGAGATTCCCCTGTCTTTAAAGACAATTTTCAATATTATATAAAACTTTCACAACTCGAAAAGCCACTAAAAGCTTTTTTTGACAGAAGAAAAGACCAATGGTCAATAAATGCAATCAACTTGACAAATAGATATTTTGAAGAAGGGTTGATTGACAGGGCAATTTCCAGAGATTTGGATTGGGGAATTCCTCTCCCAATTGCAGGTTCGAAAGATAAAGTGATTTACAACTGGGGCGAGAATGTTTTGGGATACCTTTCAGCTTGCAAAGAGTGGTGTGAGGAGAATGGAAAAGACTTTCGCGATTGGAGCAACGGAAATGATTGCGAACATATTTTTGTGCATGCAAAGGATAATATACAATTTCATACGATTATTTATCCAGCACTATTAATAGCAAATCCAAGTCAATATCATTTGCCGGATAAAATATTTGCTTACGAATATGTAACAAATGAAGGACAAAAAATCTCAAAAAGTAAAGGGACTTGTCTAACTGCGAGGAAACTTTTAAGTGAATTTAATGTTGATTTTTTAAGATATTATTTTGCAAAAAACATTTCTGACAGGAAGGATTTAGATTATAATTGCAAAGAATTTATTAGTAATATAAATGGAGAATTAATAAACAATTGGGGAAATTTTGTTAATCGAACATTATCTTTTGTAAAGAGTAAATTTAATGGTCGAATATTCAAAAAAGAAATAATCGATGAAGTAAAAGAAAAAATTGTTCAAACATTTAATCATGTAAGCGGTTTTATTGAAAATGGAAAGATTGCAAATGCAACAAGAGAAATATTTGAACTAGTAAACTTTGCGAATAAGTATTTTAATCAAACTGAGCCATGGAGAGTAATAAAGGAGAATAAAGAAGAAGCTGAAAAACTTTGCTATAATTATTTATCTTTAATTCTCAACCTAGCGATTTTGCTTAATCCAATTATTCCAACTGGAAGTAATAAAGTTTTAGAATGGTTGCATATTAAAGATTTTTCATATCAATTTACAAAGTTAAAAACTATAGAAATTTTTGAATTTTATCCACTTTATCAACGAATTATAGAGCAAGATTTGCAAAATTTATAGCGAACAAAAAAACATCTTATAATCGTGTTTTTGGTATGGTCGCTGAAAAGTGTTTATTCACTCCTTTCGGACATACTCAAATCCAACGATTAAGACAACAAAGAGAGAGGCCTATATAAAACCTCTCTCTTTTTGTTTTGATATATTAATAGTTTAATTTACAAACGCATGTTGAAAATATGGCGTGCTAAATGTTGGATTTTTAAGTCGATTTTTTGTATTTATATTTTCTGCATTTTGCTATTTAATTTGTATTCGTATATTCATTTTTAGGTATGCTTCATTTTGAGTGTTTTTTTATTTTAAATTATTTTTAAAGAATGTTTCAAGTTTGTCAAATGGTATTCGATCTGTACGGTCATATAGGTCAATGTGTTCGGCGTCATCAACAACATAAAGTTCTTTTGGCTGTTTTGCCTTTTTGTACGCCTCTTCGCTGAAAAATTTGGAGTGTGCTCTATCTCCTACTATAAACAAGATTGGTCTAGGGGAAATTTCATCTATATAATCTAGCAGTCTGTAATTCATAAATGACATATTGCTTGTTGTAGTGAAACCTCCTCTGGCATATGGATGATGTCCTCTTTTTAGGGCGTAGAATCTAAACCATTCTGCTGTTGGCTCTGTTAATTGTGATGGAACTTTATCAAGAGGTTCTTCTGGAAAGGATGGTATATATTCAGGATAGCCATTTTCAGCATCTATCCACCTCTGTTTTGATAATCTTTCTTTCTCTTTGTGGATAGCAGTTTTATCCATTCCTAGCCTACTTGCTACTGTCATATCGTACATGCTGGCAGTTGCAACCGCTTTTATTCTAGTATCAACCTGAGCACAGGAAAGGGCAAAACCACCCGAGCCACAAATTCCTATTACGCCTATTTTTTCTCTATCTACAAATTTTTGAAGTCCCAAAAAATCAACGCAAGCAGAAAAATTTTCGGTAAAAATATCAGGGGAGGACACATTTCTTGGCTCTCCACTACTTTCGCCCATAAAAGATTGGTCAAAGGTTAAAACTACAAAACCTCTATGTGCAAGTTCGTTTGCATAAACGCAAGGACCTTGTTCTTTAACGCCACCATAAGGTGCTCCAACAATCAATGCAGGATATTTTTTGTTTTTGTCAATATCTTTACTATAATATAAATCTCCTGCGATAGCAAGTCCATAGCGATTGTAAAATCTAACATGGTCTCTTTGAACATTTTTATTTAATTGAACAATATAATTAATCATAACTTTCTCCTTTTCATTATTATAATAACATTCATAGGCAACTAAATGTCAAGCAAAAAAGCAATTTCATCACTTTTTAGAAGTGCTTTATTCTTTTGTTAAAGGCAGCAAAAGAAATATTATTTACTGGTGATGTTGAGATAGTCGAAATACTAAAAGAAGTAAATATTAAACAATAAAATTTCTAGTCAAGACTAAACGTCTTGGCTTTTTATTTAAAATTTTATAAATAATTAATACAAATTTAACGGATATATGATATAATATAACTTATAGTGAGATATTAAACTATGGGAAAAAAGAATTCGCACAAGAGCAATTATAATGCACGACAATAAAATAGTTCCTATGTATAGAGAACGAGAAGGAAGCAAACACTCATGGAGCGAAAAAGTTTTTTAAAGAAAAAGAACTGCAAATGTGAATCAAATTATCAAATTTTACAAGCAAGAGTTTAAAACAGTATAATCTTTTAAAAATGACCAACTCGCTAGCAGAAAGGTCGAAAATTTTGGATAGCATTTGCCATGATTATGGACTTAAATATGTGATAAGTAAAAAATATGACTGTTACTTCAAAGATGTAAATCAGCATTCTATTTATAGGATTAGACAGGTGTTAGGGGTAAAACTGTTTGAGCATTATGATGGACTGCCAGAGATAACAGAAGAGAAAATTGACAAATTAATAGGTATATATGAAAAAATGCTTTATGACGATAATTTTGTAAAAGAGAGCGATTTTCCTTATTTGGTAGAAAGTAGGAATTTTGAGATAGTTCAATAAATTTTAATGGAATAGTCAACAAAACATTACAAAATCAGTATAATGTGTTAGAGGCTGTTATGACCAGTTTTATTCTAGCACAAGTGCTTGGAATTATTGCTTTAATTTTAGTTTGCCTGTCCTATTCCTTTAACAATAAAAGAAGTTTTCTTGCCTACCAAATACTTGCCAACCTGTTTTACTCAGCATCCTTTCTCAGTTTGGGAGTGCTTGTTGGAGGGCTTAATACAATTGTCTCAATAGTAAGGGTGGCGGTGCTTTACATATATGAAAAGAAAGATAAAAGCCCGCCCATTTGGCTCTATGTGGTTTTTGCTCTTGCCTATTTGATTACAGGAAATGTTTGTTATCAATCAAATCTTGACATTATGGCAGTAATTGCCTATGAAATGTTCAACGTTGCTATGTTTTTAAGATATATTGAAATTACTCGTTATATGATGGTGCTACCTAATTGTATTATTGTAATATATAACATTCTGAGCCAAACTTACACCAATGCTATTCTAGATTTTGTAGAGATTGTAGTTCTTGTTAGCATGATAGTAAGATATTCGTGGGCAAGACAAAACAGAAAGATTAGATATTTGATTTAGTACGGGTACTTTTTGTCGAATTTTGTAAAAACTTTACGAGTTTTGTCTTAGATAAATAATTTTTGATTTTTTCCTCATGATAAAAGTGTTATAGGAGGAATTATGAAAAAAATTGTTTCGTTTATGCTTGCGCTTATACTTTTGCTTGGAACAATAACTGTGGCAGGAGGTGTTCTTATACCTAAGATTGCCTCAGCAAGCACTGCTATGAGCGAGCAAGTTGCAGAGCAAAAAGATGACGCTCTTATTCAATTAGATAAAAGGAAGAAAAAAGATAAAGTACAAGAAAAGACATTTGCCGATAAAAAGGATGGCGAAAATGAAATTGTAGAAGAGCGAACATCACAATCAGAGACAAAAGAGCAAGTTTCAAATGTTGGAAAAAAAGACCTAAGACTTGTATTTAATGAAGGACAAGAGACGATGAACCTCTGTGTTATAGGAAACGCCTCTAAAAGCGTGAGCCCTGACTCTGCAAAGGTTACGGCTGTTATTGAAACATTAGACAGCGTTATGGCAACTTCAAAAGACAAAAATTTTGAAACCTTTGAAAAGGTTTTGCAGGCTTTAAAAGATAGTGGGCTGGGAGATGATGATATAACAGTTGATAGTTACACTTCATATCCAAGTTATGACTACACCTCTGGAAAGAGTTTAATAGGTTATTACACCATTACGACGTTTAGTTTCTGTGTTGACAATCTTGATAAAATAAAAGAGTATATAGATACTGCGACAGAGACAGGAGTAACAAGTATAAGAAATATCAACTACCAGTTGTCAAATATGGATGAGGTCTATCAAGAAGTGCTTTTGTCGGCAATAGAGAACGCTAAGCAGAAAGCAGAAAAAATTCATGGTGGCGAGGTAACAATAAAAAGCGTGAAGGAAGAATATGTTTATTCTTGCACATCACTTTATAGGACATATAGTGAAAACATCTCCAATGCACTAATGGGCAGTATTGATGTTGAGGCAAGAGTTACTGTTGAATTTGAATAAATTTTAAAAGCAATCTCAATACGAGATTGTTTTTTGTATTGTAGTATGCTTATAATTTGCAAGGGAAAATTTATAAATTTTATTGACTTATGCTAAAAGATTATGTATACTAAGATTGGGAGGGTAATATGAAAGTAATTTTAAAGCCTACAAACGAAGAAGAAGATGCATCTACTAAACAGTATCTTTGTGGACCATGTTCTCATTATGGCGGATGCTCGTAAACAAGGATAGATTTTTATCTATCCTTTATTTTAGGAGGGCTAATGTATACAATTACAAAATATATAGAAATATTTGAAGTAAATGAGAAAAATTACATATTTAATCTAAATAATGGCAGTCTCATCGAATTAGATAATAGCACGTTAGATAAAATAAAATTGTTAATAAATAATAACAATGTGGATGTACTTAACGAAAATGAAAAAGAGGTGTTGATTGATAATCAATTTTTAGTTTCTAAAGATTTTGACGAAAAACAAGAGCAGATAAATCACTTTACCTATAACATTTCAAAGTACAACAATAATAAAGATTCTTTAAAAATAGACTTTGCACTTACAAATAAATGTAATTTTAATTGCCCTTATTGCTTTGAATGCAATAATTTATCAAGGAAACTCGAAGCTGACTATCTAAGTTTGGTAAATACAGGAAAAAACTTGTATTATTATATAAAAAAACTCTTACAAAAGGGTATAAAAAACGTGGAAATTGTTTTCTATGGTGGAGAACCAACATTAGAAAAAGATTTTGTCGTGGATTATATTAAGAGCATAGATTTACTATGCAATGAATATGATGCTGATTTTAGGTATGTATTTATTACAAATGGATTTTTGTTTACTGAAGATTTTTCTAATAGATTGTTAAATAGTAAATGTAAATTTATACAAATCACAATAGATGGTGAAAAAGAATTTCATAATCAAAGAAGAACAAATTTAGCAAAAATAAACACCTTTGATAAGATTATAGAAAATGTCAACCAATTGCTTAAAAATAATTTTTATGTTGTTATAAGATTGAATATAGATAAAAGTAATTTTGAAAGTGTCCTGAAGTTTGTCGATGGTTTAGAAAAGTTCATTGATTTAAATAATAAAAAATATTTAGGTTTTGACATAGCAAGAGTCTTTGGCAATGATAATTCGTTTGATCTTGATGAATTTGAAACTTTTAGAGAAGTCTTAACAAATAAATTGCTGAGAAAAGGATTAATAAAACCGAGATTATCTTGTAAAGCACTTACCACATTTTGCGTTGCAGAGAGTCTATCAAATGATTTAGTTTTAGATTATAAAGGGAATTTATATAGATGCTGGAACAATGTGTTTGATGATAAGTATAAAATTAATACTTTACAATATTTAATTAATAATAATTTGGATCCATTAGAGTACAGTAAAGTAACTTTAGATTTTATTGAAAATTTATCTTTAGAAAATGTAAATAGTAGCGAATGTTTTAAATGTAAATATTGCAAATATTGTCAAGGCTTATGTCCTGCTATACGAAAAAGCATAATAAATGGTGAGGAGAAAAATATATATAAAGGTGGTGTATGTAAAGAAATTATTAAAGAAAGAATCAAAAATGAAATATCTTTTATAGGAGTTTAAATGTTTACAGTTGAAAATTTAACAATAGAAACAAGAAAAGGACGTAAATTGATAGAAAATTTATCATTTGCCCTTAATGATGGAGACAAAATGGCGATAATTGGTGAGGAGGGGAATGGAAAATCTACTTTGCTTAAAGCACTAATAAACCCTAAATTGGTACCATATTGTGTGGTTAGCGGAAAGATAAACAATCAAAATTGTAAAATTGGATATCTAGAACAAAAATTGAGTTCAAAATGGGATAATCAAACAATAGTTGATTATTACCTTAAAGACGAACCTGACGATGAGTGTGATTATGATAAATATAATGATATTTTTAAGTTTGAAAAAGAATTAAAAAATATGGGGTTTGAATTTTCTCATATAAGCGAAAATACTTTAATAAAATATCTTTCTGGTGGTGAAAAAGTAAAATTGCAACTTGCTAAAATCTCTTCCAACAATTATGATGTCATATTTTTAGATGAACCAACAAACGACTTAGATATCGATACACTTGAACGGTTAGAGGATTTTATTTTAAGCACGAAAAAACCTATTATTTATATCTCACATGATGAAACTTTGCTTGAAAATACGGCAAATAGAATATTACATATTGAACAACTTATAAAAAAGACAAAACCTAAATTTACATTACAAAAATGTACTTATAGTGAATATGTTGATGCTAGAAATAGGCAAATCACACACCAAACACAAATAGCATATAGTGAAAGGCGAGAAAGAGATAAAAAAGAAGAAATTTTAAGACAGATTAAACAAAAAGTTGAAAATGCCTTAGTCGCAGCAAAAAAAGACCCTTCATCAGGAAGAATTATAGCAAAAAAGATGGCTAACGTTAAAGCTCAAGAACGACGTATGGAAAACGAAGAGTTGACAGAAATACCTGATGTTGAAGAGGCGATAAAAATGATAGTTGATCCTACTATTACGCTGCCAAGCCAAAAAATAATTTTAGATGTTAAAATACCTAAATTGGTTGCAGGTGATAAAGAACTAGCAGAAAATGTAGAATTATTTATACGTGGGCCTCAAAAAATTGCTATTGTAGGCAAAAATGGGTGTGGAAAAACTACTTTAATAAAAAAACTTGTACCCATTCTTAGAAAAACATCTGGATTAAAAGTAGGCTATTTTTCACAAAACTATGGTGAGGTGCTAGATTATAATAAGACAGCGCTTGATGAAATGCAATTATCTAGCAAGGATTTTAATGCGGGCACAGTGCTTGGAAGTTTAAAATTTTCACGTGAAGAAATGCTTCATAAGGTTAAAGATTTAAGCGAGGGGCAGAAGGCAAAACTTGCACTAATGAAACTTATAATTGAGAAAAACAATGTGCTTGTGCTTGACGAACCAACAAGAAATCTAAGCCCATTATCAAACCCTGTTATAAGAGGAGTTTTAAAAAAATACAATGGAGCCATAATCACCGCCTCGCATGATAGAAAGTTTATCAAAGAGATTTGCGATGAAACTTATGTGTTAAATGAAAAGGGATTAAAAAAAAGCAATTTTTTAGAAAATACTAATGAAGACAATGAAAAAAAGTAGGTATTACCAAAAATAGGATAATACCTATTTTTTAACTTTACAAAAAAACTTTATTAATGACAAAAATAGACAAAATATCTTTATATTTAAAAGAAAATCTATTTTATAATTAAAGTGGAGTTATTATGAAAGAAAAATTAAACCTTGTCATTCGTTTTTTGATTTTTACCGTTTTGTTCTTTGTGCTTTCGAGAGCAAACATTTACGGTCAAATTTACCCCTTTGCTTTTTCTATGCTATTTGCTCTTGCTTGGGCTAATCAAAAGGTCTTCTTACTTGCACCAGCCTTTGTGGCAGGATACCTTTTAAACTTTAATCAGTTTAGTGATATTATATCAGCCCTTGTAACGATATTGATGCTACTTATTCCATACTACATTCATGTTTTGATTAAAAAGCCAATGAAGAAGTATGAATTATTCATTTATGCTCTCTTTTCTCAGACGGCAATGGTAGTTTTTGGCATATTGAATGGGCAAAACATAATCTCTATTATAGGCACTCTCGTTTTTGGTATTGCCTTTTTATTTGCCTCGATATCTATATTTGAACCAGTCGTTATCCGAGGCTTTACATATAAACTTACATCCGTTGAGAAAATATGTGCTGGGATACTTTTCATGGCATTAGCGTCAGGGCTTTACAGTTGTAATATTTATGGATTTTCACTTTTAAAACTATTTGTGAGTTTGGGACTGCTTATTCTTGCATATTCTACCAATATCAGTTTAACTTTGCTTTTTGCTTGCATCATGGGCATAGGCAGTTTGCTACCTGAAAACAATCCGCTTTTTATCGCTCCTTTCTTAATTTGGGCACTCGCTGTCATTATGTTTAAAGGACAGCCAAAATATTTCTCGGCACTTGCCTTGATAGCAAGTGAGGCGCTTGTTATATTTTATTTTGATTTGTTTTACGGATTTTCTGTCGCCGAGTTGTTGCCGACAGTTATCTCTGCTTTAATTTTCTTATGTTTACCAAGGAAATTCTTTGACCAAGTCTCAGCACTTTTAACATCGAATAATCAACGTCTTGCTGTTAAAAATGTGGTAAATAGAAACAGAGAACTTATGAGCAAACGTCTTTCAAGTTTATCAGAAGTATTCTATGACATGAACGAGGTGTTTAAAAAACTTATAAAAAAGGAAATGAGCGAAGAAGAAGTTAAGGATATGCTTTATGAGGAGATAAAGGAAAGTATCTGTAAAGGATGTAGTGAGCAGAAACATTGTCATCGAACGTTTGGAGAGGACACGAAGAAAATTTTTAAAGAACTTATTACTATTGCCTTAGACAGAGGAAAAATAACGCTACTTGATTTTCCAGGATACCTATCTTCAAGATGTGGAAGAATTAGTCATTTGATAGGCGAAATTAACACTTTGACAAGTCAGTATAAATCCTATTCTTCGCTCGTTGGTAATGTAGACACAAGCAAACGTTTAATATCCGATCAGTTGTCTGGAATATCAAGTATTATGAAAAATTTAGCGGGCGAGGTGGATAGCCTTGTAAGTTTTGACTCATCCAGAGAGAAAAAAATAATAGATGAATTATCATCAAGTAATATAATTTGTACAGATGCAGTTGTCTATGAAAAGGACGCTCGTTCTACCCTTGCAAGTCTAGTTGTGAGAGAGGAAGATACAAACAAATTAAAACTTCCGCAAATTGTCTCTAAAATTTGTGGAGGAAAAATGGCGGTGTATGATGTCCATCCAACAGAGAGAGTTGGCCTTGTCAATGTCAACTTAAAGACCGCACCGCTATTTGATTGTGTTTTTGGATTGGCAGTACATGCTAAAACAGGCTCTAATATTTCAGGAGATAGTAACTCTATTGAACGACTTGATGGAGATAAGTTTATGTTCGCTATTTGTGATGGTATGGGCAGTGGAGAGAGTGCTGGTGAAAAATCGCAAACTGCGGTTGGTCTTGTAGAAAATTTCTATAAAGCAGGGTTTGATAATGATATTATTTTATCTTCCGTCAACAAACTTTTAAACCTTGAAAAAGACGATATTTTTTCTACAATTGATATTGTTGTGGTCGATTTAAAAAATGGGATTGCCGATTTTGTTAAAATGGGAGCATCTTCTTCCTATATTAGAGGTCAAGATGAGTGCAAAATTGTCGAATGTTCTAGTTTACCTGTGGGCATCCTACAAGATGTCAGTACGGTAACAAGAAAGGTAGTGCTGTGTGAAAAGGATATGATAATTATGTGTTCCGATGGTATAAATGACTCTTTTGCAAGTGATAGTGCAATGAAAGACTTTTTGCTAACTATAAAAACAGCAAACCCACAGGAGTTCGCTGATAAGATACTAGAACAGGCGCTTTCAAACAATAATGGGTATGCTGTTGATGATATGACCTGTATAGTTATAAAAATATTTTAAAAAGATTTAAAACAATTAGACCATGAGTTAAAGGTTTTGATTGCTTGTGTCAAAATCTTTTATTTCTTTTTAAGAGTGCCGAGCGATGTTTTGTCTTCTATTTTAATATCTTTGCTTTTCAGAAATTCAAGAAGGTCAGAGATAGTCCCTTTGTTCATTCCTGTTTTTAGCATTAGAAAACTTTGGTTTTTGCTTACGTAAATAAAAAGAAATTCTACAAAGTCATCTATTTTGTAAATTTGATTGTAAGAAAATGTTTGATATAAATCTTCACCTCTATTCTCGTCTACATTTATGACCTTTATTTCTTCTTTGTAAAATTCAAATATATTTACATACTTACCACCATCAAATAGTACGGAGTTTTGCCTTCTTATTTGTTCTTTGGAAAGATAAGGAAATAATATCACTCCACCTACTATGCCTGCAATAATTATAGCAGTGCCAACATATGCCTCTACAAAGCACAGACCTATACCAATTCCACAAATAATAACTGTTATCATAAACGACACTAAGATATTTCGTCTTTTAAGGGCAAAAAGTTGATAATTTGTAATATCACTTTCATTTATTGCAGTTGTGTTTTTATATAAAAATTCTTCTATCTCTTTTTTCACAGTGTTATCCTTTTGCTTAATAATACCAAATTAACAATTATAAGTCAAATGCTTAAAGTATATTGGTTTCAATATTTTCTATTTTGCTGTTTTTCATAAAAAATAGGATTTATTTAAAATCCTATTTTACCTACATTCTCTTCTTCGCTATCATAAAGGGACTTTTCGGCTTCTATTAAATCTTCAATTTTTATTTCAAAGTCATTAAGTTCAGTTCTTCTGGCTTGGTTTTCTTCTGCGCTTTGCAATAGATTTCTTACATATCCAGCGTTTGAGAAATTCTCTTTTTTCTTTTCCTTTTCAATTATTTGAGTTAGCATTTGATTTGCATCTTTTTGCAAAGTAAATCCGTCTTTTTCCATATACATTTTGAAGATTTGCAAAAGTTCTTCAAGATTATAATCCCGCAGTTCAAGAATATTTGGGAATCTACGCCTAAAACCTATATTTTTGTCTAGTAGTTTGCCTACCTTGTCTTTGTATCCTGCCATGATTACCAGTGTTTTATCGGTTGGATCTTGAAGTTGCCCGTTATATAGAGATTCTATTTCAGTCATTAATTGAGTAATAGCCTCTTGGGTAAAGGAGTCGCCACTGCCTTCTTCAAGCAGGCTGTACACCTCATCCAAAAATAGCGTTCCGCCATGTGCTTTCCTGAAAAACTCTTTTACTCTTCCTGTTGTTTGACCAACATATTCTGCTTTAAGTTCGGCTCCGTTTATTGCAACAAACTCTTTATTTTTGATTATTCCTGCATCATAAAAGGTCTTTGACATGGCCTCAGCAACAGTAGTTTTTCCGACTCCTGGATTGCCTATAATTCTAAAATTACATGCGATTGCTTTTTGAGGTACTTTTAAAATCAATTTTGTTTTGCCAAGTATAGCGTTTTTAACATCTTTTAATCCTATTAAGTTTTCAAAATTCTTGTCAAGTGCCTCTTCTAGTGATAAGATTTTTCGTTTTGGCTTTTCTTGTTCGCTGAGTTTGGCTTTTTTTGTAGACGCCAATAATTTTAGTTTGGCATCATTGTTAATGGTTTCGTTTGCTACGCTTTCCTCTGCGCTTGTATAGAGTTGAAATAGTATATCTTCGATATTTTTATAATTGAAATTTTGTGAAGATAAATCATATTTAACATATTCAATCTTTGATAGATTAAATGTCGAAATGTCTGAGAAAAAATCTTTTATATTTTTTAGTTTTCCGAGGTCTTTGTCGCTAAGGTTTCCCTCAGATATAATAAATGACGCTTTGCTGATAAAATTTTCATTACTTGGGAATATGGCATTCACTTTTGGCATAAAAAGTCCATCATCAAAATAGTCAATCAGTTTTTGGTCGGCACTTTTTATATCTTTTTTATACAAATTATCTAAATCACTTATTATAATAGATTGCAGTGCAAGTCCTGCTGAATTCAATATATCAATATAGGCATTAACAAATTCTTGTTTGCGATTTTTTAGTTTTTCATCGTCTTGTGGATTGAAAGCGAGTTTGTTATAGACCTCAGTGCATCTAAATATATCTTGAATCTCATTGCTGTCAGGCAGTTCTCTTTCATATAGAACGTCGGCTAAATAATTTTCTGGGTCTGTTACCAAAGAATATTGATATCCTACATCTTCTAGTTGTTGTTCGAAATACATCTTTCCCCCTTTTGTGAATATTATAATATAAATTTGCCTATTCGTCAATACCCAATTTGGATAAAATTTTGTGATAATTGGTTTCAACTGAAATTAAAAATGTGTTGACTGGCATTAATTTGAGGAAATGATGTTAAAAAATTGATAAAAATTAAAAATTTTTATAAAAAAGTTAAAAAATGATAATATAGTATGTAAAATGGAAAATATCTTATGGAAAAGGCGATTATAAATTTTTGTAAAATGATTGACAATAAAAAAAAGATGTGATATTATATGCTGTGTGATAAATTAAAAGGTAGAGAATTATATTTAATATTTTTGCCTTACTCACACTTAACATATACTATATGATGATAAAATTTTACTAGCATAAAACTTTATTAAGTTCTTGCGAGTTTGTGTGCTTTTAGCACTCATCACAAAGCACGTATTACAATAAGTTTCACTCTTGCAATCAAGTTTGACTTTTGGTAATATAGACTATGTGATGATAAAATTTAAACAATTTAAGTTTTAATTTTGCTACGCAAAAGCACAATAAACTATGTTCATCACATAGTATATATAACCATCAGTTGCTGTTAAATATGGCTTCGCCCTGCTTGACGACAACTTTCGGTAATATAGTTTGTGTTATCATCAGATTCGCTTTTTATTCAAAGTGGAATTAGAGATAATATTGACTATTATAAAAAATATTAATCGACAAGGGGAGATACTCAAGAGGTCGAAGAGGCGGCCCTGCTAAGGCTGTAGGTCGAGAAATCGGTGCGAGGGTTCGAATCCCTCTCTTCCCGCCAGAACGGAATTGTACGCACCCTTGGAATAAAAAACTAGGTTGCGTATTTTTCTTTTTACAAGATAGTTTTGGGCTTGTGATGTCTTATAAAAAGCCTGATATTGAGCCAAGTGAAAATTGGAAAAATCTTGACAGAGATGATTTAGGTCGTTTCCGTAAAAATGAAAAATAAATTTAATAATATAGCCCAACATTATTGTTGGGCATTTTTTATGCTATATTTCTTTAATAAATACTCCTTATATTCTTTGCTTTTGTTGTGTCTTTTGTAGCAAATTTCTCGTAT
>CALWJU010000036.1 GCA_944381105.1 uncultured Clostridia bacterium
ATAATGAATTTCATAATGTTTTATATAGTCAAGACACTTTTTATAAAAGAACATATCTTCGTGATAAATATTATGAATCAAAATATAAAAATAAAATTGATATAAATGGCAAAAGATTAAAAACAGCGTGTTCAACAAGAAAATACATTGATTAAAAGTAACCCTTTTGGGTTATTTTTTATTTATAATCAAGCATTGTTGCTATTTTTGATTTTTTGTGTTATAATAAAAATGCAGTTTATAAATAGACGATTCGATAGTACAGTAATCGTTACGCCTATGTTCATTTTTGAAGGAGTGGTGTTATTATTATAAACTGTAAATTTTTACTCATATAAAAAAGGATTTTTATATAAAAGGAGTAAAAAGTATATGAAATCAACACATAAAGTAGAAAGATTCGACTACTCAAAATATGAATCAAATCCATCTTGGGACTCTGACTCTCTAAAAGAATATGAATTTTGGGGATTACATCCAAAAGCTGGAAGAATACATATTGATACCAAAAGATATGCAAAGACTTGTGAAATGATTGGTATAAAAGATTTTATGCCAGAAGGAATGTTTGCTAATAGGTCAACACCTTATTTCATTCCAGCAAAACAACATAAGTATGATTATGTAATAAATATTTTTAATGATTTAATCAATGATTTTCAAAGAGATTGGGAATCGGAATACAAGCCAATTTTTAAAATGATTAAAACACCTAAAGAAGAATATGAAAATTCTAGATTAAGTCAATTAGCATACACTTCTAGTGTAGATGATTTAGAAGATATAGAATTTAACTCTCTTATGGCTTCTATAAGAAGAGAAAATAAATACCGACATGTAGTGCAATCATTATACTGTCAATTTATAAATAAACTTGCAATAGAAACTGATAGAATTATGCTAATAGCAATGTGTAAACTTGGTTACAAAGGAACCGACTATAATTTTAATTCTTTTGTGAAGTTTAGTGATGGATTGGCAAGAAATAGAAAAGGTATAAAGATTAATCAGTTAGAAAAATATAATGCATATAATATGCTACACAAGATAAATAACTTCTTAAAACATAATACAATTTCTTCTTATCTTGATCTAAAAAAATATTATCCAGATAATGTTGCATCAAAAGAAAATGGGACTGCAAATATAGAATATGAAAATGGTATGTTTGCTGGAGATTGGATAATAATAAAAGATGGATATATTGATGATTTATTAAAAAAATTAAGGAAATTTTTTAAATCCTACTGTGAAGAAATAGTTAAAGAAAATGTTGAAGATGCCAAATGGAATTATGATGATTACTTTATAAATGCATTTAATGAAATGAAATATCCCGCTAATTATTTCGGCATTTAATTAAAAACTTTAAGAATAAGGTTAAAATTTTTTGAAACTTGCAACATTAATATGCAGAGATTATTCTTTGCATATTTTTTTATACGTTGATATTAAATTTGTGCTATACTTAAAAAGTAAAAACAATCGGAAAAGGAATTGGAAATGAAAAACAAATGGGAAAACGCAAATTTTTTAATAACTGCTAAAAAATGTATTGATAGTTTTTTGTACATTTCAAAGAATGTATTAGAATTATCAAATTTGGATTTAAGAGAAAGAACTGATAAATTAAGACAAATTTTTTATATAAATCTAGTAAATGTATTAGATGAATTTTATAATACTCCAACTAAAAAGAAGGGTATAAAACAGAATGATAAAATCATAGATAGAATTTATTATGAAAGAAATAAAAAGTCAGCACATAAAGATGATGATTATAAAGCAAGAGTATATAATACTTTAGAAGAAGAAATTCAAGATAAAAAGAATGAATTGCTTCATGTTAAAAAATTGTGTTCTGAAGTATTGCCTGATATTATAACTATTGATTTTGTACCACACGATAAAGAATTATTTAGATTAGTAAATAGAATAAATGCAACACTAGAAACAGATGCAAATAAAATTAAATATCCAAATTCGACATTTCATTCTTATCAACTTTCAGAAGAAGGAAAACATGTTTTTAAGGAATTTGATACAGAAGAACAAGATAGGAGAACTGCGAAAATGTTTGGATATGATTATGATAAAGTCATAGAACGATACCCCTTACAAAGTATTGATGATATTAAAACAATGTCAGACCAAGAAAAACAAAGATACGCAGTAATTATGGACAATGGAATAAATTCATATGAAGGGTTACAAAACAGACAGGATTCATGTATAAAAATAAATGTCTTATTTGATTTAAATATGTGGTGCGAAGCAAATAAGCAAATATTTGAACAAATTGAAAAATTAAAAGAGGTTGGCTTTCTAGACATTTTTGAAATCCCACATTTAGAAATATTAAAAGACGCAGAAACATTAGAGAAAGTAATATCAATTTTGTCAAATAGTAATAAATAATTTAAATTATAAAAATTTTTAACTTTAGGAACTTCCCAGATAAAGCAAAGTCCCTTTTTATATTAGTTTCAAAAACAACAAAGTAATGTTTACTCTTTTACAATTAAGACAATCAAACCAATAATCAATCTCTTTGGGGTTGAGAATGGTGGTAAAACTGGTGGAAGTGTTTATGCTACTTGGGAAAATACTGATGAACAATATACCGCAAGTTATGCAGTAAATGGAAACCAATTTGAGTATAGAAAAGGTCAAGTTTTGAGTGGCGAAGGAAACTACACAATCTCTTTAAGTGATGAACTTGGCAACACTGCAACGGTCACATTTGAGATTGATAAAACTATCGACTTTGCAATAGCAGATGTGAATGGAACAACTTACACAAAAGAAGAAATCGAGTTAATCAACTTTGATATAAGAATTGTCAATCTTGAAGAATTGAATTGTGAGATTACAAAAAACGATGAACAATATTCTTATGAATTTGGACTTTTAATTAGTGAAGAAGGAATCTATAAAGTCAATCTTTATGACATATATGGAAACTCGATTTATTTCACATTTGAGATTGATAAAACACCACCAAAAGCAACTCTTTATGGTGTTGAAAATTATGGTGTGACAAGTGGGAATGTTTGGGTAAATTCACAAGAAAGCAACTTAACTTGTTGGTATGTTTTAGATGAAAATTTCAAGAGTGATTATAAACTTTCAACCGAATTAAAACAGAGTGGAAACTATGTTATTTGCATAGCTGATAAGGCAAAAAATATAACCACTTTTGAGTTTACAATTGATAAAAAAATCGACTTTGAAATCAACACTTATTATGGTGGAATTTCAAATGGTGGGGTGAGAATTATTGCTTATGAAAATCTACAAATTGTAATGCTGAAAGACGGACAAAATTTTGATTATTCTTTTGAGCAAGTATTAAATGAGGAAGGCGAATATTCCTTTACTCTTAAAGACGATTTAGGAAATAAACAAAGTTTTTATTTCTATATTATCAACAAAAATAAGCAATCTTTAAAACATCTTTTAACTGAAAATATTGAAGCCAAAAGTGTAATAAAAGACAACGAAAATTATGAGTTTACAATCACTGACGGAAGGCTTTATCTCTATGATGAAGGACTTTATACGGTCAATATTTTAGACAATAATTCTGGACTAGAATATTCATTTAATATCACGATTGACACCACGCCACCAACACTTGAACTTGTCGGAGTAGAGAATGGTGGAACAACCAAAAATCTTGTGTCAATGAAAAATATAAGCGAAGAAAATTGCACA
>CALWJU010000037.1 GCA_944381105.1 uncultured Clostridia bacterium
TTTCAATATTTCTATACATTCGACAAAATATGATAAAAAATATTTTTAAAATTGACTGTATATAAATATTAATTGTAAGCATTTGTTTTGTAATACTAGTTCAATCTGAATAGTGTTGGTGCCGCCAGAACGGAATTGTACGCATCCTCGGAAAGACTAGGTTGCGTATTTTTCTTTTTACAATAATGCTTTGGAATTAGTTTTAAATATAATATAGTATATAAGAGGTAAAACATGAAAGAAAAAGAAATAGAACAAGAAATGTTTGATATCGGTTGCAAATTATTAAAAGAAAGATATGGCAATCTTGAAAGTGGTGTTGGTGTTGTTAGAGTAGAAGATGGAACATATTACACCAGTGTGTGGAATGAAACGCTAAACAGTTCTGTTGATTTATGTGCAGAAACGGGAACAATTTTAGAAGCGCATAAATTTAATAAAAAAATAACACACTCGTTGTGTGTCGTAAAAAAAGAGAACTCTGATTATATTGAAAATTTATCACCTTGTGGGGTTTGTCAAGAAAGATTATATTTTTTTGGTGGTGAAGTAATGTGTGCTGTAAGTAATATAGAAAACAAACTAATCTTTAAGTTAAAAGACTTGCAACCATACTATTGGAGATTGGATAAAAAATAAATGTGTGAACAAAGATTTAACTCTTTGATTATATATATTATTACCAAGATTTTATAACTATTTTATTTTGACAGATACAATTGCAATTGATAGTCCCATTGCAATATTCCTGTCAAAACGATAATTTGAATTATAAAATTTGGTACTACATTATATTTTGCCTTTGCAATGTTTAGCATCTCATTTAAGTTTTGGTCGGAATTTTCTTTCTTGCAATTAGAACATAAATATTTTCCTGCTGGCAGAGTTTTTAAGTTTGGATGATTTTTAAAACGTGTGCAGATTGTAAACATATTTGTTTTTCCATGTTCGTTTATCACTCCTGCTAAATCTTCAAAATCAAAATCTTTTTTATGAGAACTATCTAGTTGTGCATAAAAATGACGATGATAATTCCATAAATTGCTAACAGTAGGCTCAGTTAAATTTGGAGCAATCATAATCGTACGTGCAGGAAGATCTTGTATAAAAATGCCGCCTAATTCATCATTGTTATTGCATTTCATTTCATAATAGTTTTTTGCTCGGATTATACGAGCCTTTATTTCGCCGAGGGCAGAAATTTTTTCATCTGCACTTTTTTCTGCTTTATTTAAAAAATCTAATATTTCTTTAAAATTATTTAGATTTAAAGCCTTATTTATCTCTTCTAATGATAAATCCATGTTTTTTAAGGCAGATATTGTTTTAAGACGAACAATTTCTTGCTCTGAATAATACCGATAGCCAGAATTATCATCCACTTTACAAGGAAGGCATAATCCTATTCTGTCATAATGGCGTAATGTCTCAGTTGTCATACCCACTATTTTTGCTGTTTCGCTTATTGAAAATAATTTTTCCATAATGTTTGTTTAACCTCTTGACTTTTGTGTAACACAAAGGTCTATATTTATTGTAGCATTGATAATGCTTGTTGTCAAATGTAAAAAGGAGAGGTATGAAAAAGTTTTGGATAATATTTTTTATTTTTATTATAGTTTTGGGCGCAATTTTAATTTTTGCCTTAGTTTCGTCTAACCAAAAATTTATTGCAAAAAGTTATGTGTCTGAGGGAGAAATTAGTGCAATAATAGTAAATGTAGCCGATAGAGAGGTTGAGGTAAGCCAATCGGCAGACGATAAAATTCATATTGATTTCTATGAAAGCGAAAAAGAGTATTATAATATTTCGGTTAGCGAAAACAATGAACTTGTGTTAAGCCTTGAACAAAATAAGTCATTTTTAGATTATTTTGGTACAAAGCCTAGTAAAACTTATAGGAAGATTTATTTGCAAGTGCCAAAAGGGATATTGCAAAACATTGAAATAACTACCACAAATGAAAGGATAGCGTTAAATAATGTTTCGGTCAATGGGAATATTTCATTAAATTCAAATGGTGGAAATATCGATTTTAATAGTCTTTCCGCAGGGAAAGAGGTAAAATTAAGTGCGAAAAATGGAAATATTAATGGTAGCATTGTTGGGAAGTGGGATGATTTTACAATATCATGTACGGTAAAGAAAGGTGAGTGTAACTTGCCTTCATATAAAGATGGAGGAGATAAGACGCTAACCGCCGAATGTAATAATGGCAACATAAACATTGAATTTGAGAATATAATGACAAGTTAATTTATTAGTTTGTTAAGTTAAAACACATAAGAACGGAGAAAAAAGCTTCTTGACTGTTTTAGATATAATAAATTTATATCAATTTTTTAATATTTTGTAATTTATTAAAAATTACATTTTTTCATTTAGTTTAGTCTGGCAGTGGAAGGAATCCGCAATAATAAATTTTTATACCTTTATAGTCAAGTTGCCTCTTGCTCTCTACATCTTGCCTAAATGTGCAAAGAGAACTTGACACTTTGTGGGAGGAAAATAAGAGACTTTTAAATCCGCAGACCTTTATTTTAAATTTAAGCCCTGCTCTTCAAAAGGTAAAAGAAGATTTGCTTACAGAATACTCTGCAAATAAACAAAATAATATAAAAACCTATGATTTGGACGAGATAAGTGAAAATGACCTTTAAAAAGCACTTTAATAATGCTAAGTGAACAAAAAAAGAGTTTAAATATTTGCAAATAATAGCCTTATTGTGATATAATCATTTTACAAAAGGAGAGATTATGACAGAAGAAAATAAGGATATAAAGGTTTTGGAATATTATAAAGATTTTAAAGGTAAAAAGTGGAGAGAAAAGATTGATGTTTCCGACTTTATCGACAACAATTATACAGAGTATAAAGGCGATGACAATTTTCTGCAAGGGAAAAGTGATAAGACGGCAAAGGTTTGGGCTGTTTGTGAAAAATTGCTGGCAAAAGAACTTAAAGTTCACTTGCTTGATGTAGACCTTAAACATTTATCTGGTATAAATAATTTCCCAGCAGGGTATATTGACAGAAAGAATGAGATCATTTTTGGGTTGCAATCAGATAAGCCATTGAAGAGGATTGTAAATCCTTTTGGTGGAATAAGAATGGTTAAAAATGCCCTTTCTGCCTACAATAAAAAGATGGATCCAGCCCAAGAAGAAATATTTGATAAAATGATAAGGAAAACGCACAATGATGGCGTATTTGATGCCTATACACCTGATATACGAAAGGCAAGAAGTGCGGGACTTATTACAGGACTTCCTGACGCTTACGGACGAGGAAGAATTATAGGCGATTATAGACGAGTTGCCCTCTATGGCATAGATAGGTTAATTGCCGAAAAACAAAATGATTTACTTAAAAAGGATATGCTGGAAATTGATAGCGAAGAAAAGATTAGACTTCGTGAAGAGGTAAGCGAGCAGATACGTGCACTAAAAAGCATAAAAGAAATGGCAAAAACTTATGGATTTGATATATCAAAGCCTGCAACAAACGCAAGAGAGGCTTTTCAGTGGACATATTTTGCATATCTTGCTGCTGTGAAAGAAAACAATGGTGCTGCTATGAGTTTGGGCAGAACGTCGACTTTCCTTGATGTTTTTATTGAAAAGGACATGAAAGAGGGACATCTTACCGAAAAAGAGGCACAGGAACTTGTAGACCAGTTTACAATAAAATTAAGGCTTGTCCGTCATTTAAGAACTCCTGACTACGATGAAATTTTTGGTGGCGATCCTACTTGGGTTACAGAGAGTATTGGTGGTATGCTAGACAACAAGAGAAGCCTTGTAACCAAAAACTCGTTTAGATTTTTACATTCTCTTATAAATCTTGACCCTAGTCCAGAACCAAACTTAACTGTTTTATGGTCGACAAAATTGCCAGAGAACTTCAAAAAGTTTTGTGCCAAAATTTCAATTTTGACAGATAGTATTCAGTATGAAAGTGATGATGTTATGAAACCTATTTATGGGCATGACTATGCAATTGCTTGCTGTGTGTCTGCTATGAAAGTTGGCAAACAAATGCAGTTCTTTGGAGCAAGATGTAACCTTGCTAAGAGTCTTCTGTATTCAATCAATGGCGGAAAAGACGAAAAGAGCGGTAAACTTGTTGTCGAAGGCATAAAGGAAATGGAAGGGGATGTCCTTGACTACGCAAAGGTAAAGAAAGCATATTTTTCAACTCTTGATAAGGTTGCAAAAACCTATGTAGATGCTCTAAATATAATTCACTACATGCATGATAAATATGCCTATGAGGCAGGACAAATGGCTCTGCACGATACACATGTCGAAAGACTTATGGCTTTTGGCGTCGCTGGTCTTTCGGTTGCAACAGACTCGCTCTCGGCAATAAAATACGCAAAGGTTAAACCTATAAGAAATGAGGAGGGCATTGCGGTCGACTTTGAGACAGAGGGCGATTTCCCTAAATATGGAAACGATGATGATAGAGCCGACCAGATTGCTGTCGAGATTGTAAATCATTTTATTTCTACTCTGAAAAAACATAAACTTTATAGAGATGCAAAACATACTTTGTCTGCTCTTACGATTACATCAAATGTTATGTATGGAAAGAAGACAGGAACAACCCCAGACGGAAGAAAGGCAGGTCAACCTTTTGCACCAGGTGCAAACCCTATGCATGGAAGAGACTGCTCGGGTGCACTTGCATCATTAAATTCGGTAGCGAAAATTCCTTATTGCGATTGCTGTCAAGATGGTGTTTCAAATACCTTCTCAATAATACCTAACGCTCTTGGTCATAGTATGGAGGAGAGAATAGGTAATCTCGTACAAATTCTCGACGGATATTTTATGCAAGGGGCACAACATATCAATGTCAATGTTCTTGATAGAGAAAAGTTGATTGATGCTATGGACCATCCAGAGAAATATCCAACACTTACTATAAGGGTCTCTGGATATGCGGTTAATTTCAACAAACTATCTCGTGCTCATCAAGAAGAGGTTATTGCAAGAACTTTCCATGAAAAAATATAAATAAAAAATTATTGAATCATAATAATTTATAAAAAAATTAAGGCATATTTACAAAAAATATGCTTTTTTTTGATAAAAATATGATATTTTAATAAAAAAATATAATTTTTAACAAATTTTATTTAATTTACATATTGAACTTATCAATACTTTGTTGTATAATATTGTTAAAGAAAAAATCGAAGAGGTGTAATATGCTAGCATGTGAAGAATTTATTGTTAAAAATAAACTATTTAAAAGAGGGGAGATTATCGGAGTAGGTGTCAGTGGTGGAAGTGATTCTATGGCACTTTTGCATTATCTTGCTACAAATCAGGACAGATTTGATATAGAGGTTGTGGCAATACATGTAGATCATGAAATACGTGAGAATAGTTATATGGATGCCGACTTTGTCAAGGCAAAAGCAAGAGAACTTGGTGTTAGATTTTATAAATTTCGAGTGGACGCACCAAAAATCGCTCGTGAAAAAGGGATAAGTCTTGAAACGGCGGCAAGAGAGGCTAGATATGGCGTTTTTAAATCACTTATTCAAAAGGGACTTGTCGATAAAATTGCACTTGCTCATCATACAAGAGATCAGGCAGAGACAATACTTATGCATATTTTTAGAGGGAGCGGAGTCGCTGGTGCAAAAGGTATGAGCCCTATAAGTGATAAGGTATATGTGCGACCATTCCTTACAACATCCAAAGAGGAGATATACCAATACCTTAATGAAAATCATCTTGATTATGTTGAGGATTATACAAACGATGATACCTCATATAATAGAAATTTTGTAAGAAATGTTATTATGAAAGAAATTTTGTCTCGCTGGCCTAATGCAGTGGAGGCGATTGTAAACTTTGGACAAGCAATATGTGAGGATGATGAATTTATCAACAAGCAAATATATGCTGAGGCGATTATCAATGAAGATAAACTTGTTAGAATTCCGACATCATATTTTCTATTTGATAATGCAATAGTTTCACGTATTATATTTAGAGCGGTGAAATCAATAGGAATAAAACAAGATATAGAAAAGAAACACATAGAATTAATAAAAAATCTCGCATTAAAAGGCGAAAATGGTAAAAAACTATCATTGCCTTTTGAGGCTGTTGCAATCAAAGAATACGATTACATAACAATTACAAACAACCATGTTGAGAAAGCAAAATTTGAAGCGCCTTTTAAGTGTGGAGAGTTTGACATGCCGAGTGGCGATAAATTGGTGGTAAAACGTGTAAAAGATTTTAATCTGTCGCAAGGTCAAATCTTGTTAGACTATCGAAAAGTACCAAAAGATGCAGTTTGGCGTTTTAGAGAAGAGGGAGATATTTTTAGCAAGTTTGGCGGTGGAACAAAGAAATTAAAGTCTTATCTTATAGATAAAAAAGTACCAGCAAGGCTTAGAGATAGTTTGCCGGTTCTTGCAAGTGGCAATCAAATTTATGCGGTGGCTGGGCTGGAAATCTCAGAACAGGTAAAGGTGGAGGATGTTCCGACAGCATACTTAATAGAAATTAAAAAATAATAGTAAATGAAGTTTAATAGAAATTAAATAAGTTAAAAATTCAATTGAACATAAAAATGATAAAAAATTCAATAAATAGAAATAAAAATAGATAAAATTCAATAAATAAAGAAAATAAAAAATATTTTATAAATAAAAACCCTTTATATAATGTTTTATTATAAAGGGTTTTATTTTTAATAGACTTTTTGTATTATTATAGATATTTTTATTTAGAATTTTATTTTTACAGGTTTTAATATTAAAAAGAGGATTTTAATTTGATAAAAATGCAAATTTAAGTGAATATTAATAATTATTTTACTTTTATTAGTAAAACAATTTTATTATATTTATAAAATTTAATTTTTACTATTTTTTAATAAAATTACAATATTTTTTTGTTTTTTTAATGAAAAAATCGTTTTTTTATTATTTTTTTAATAAATTAGTTATTTTTTATATCAATTTCTATTCTTTAATTGTTAAATATCCATAAGCGTCAAGTTCCTCACTATATCCAGCAAAGGCATAAGTCTTATCTGTTGTGCCGTTAAAATTAGGAAGAAGAGTACATGCTCTAAACATTAGTGAGGAGTCTGTTACATTTTCGGTTGTCCAACCTGCACCTGAAATTTCGTCATATTCTGAAATGTATATTGTAGTAAGTGAAGAACAATACCAAAACATGCCGTTCATAGTTGTTGCATTTGGCGTATTAAAACTTGATAGGTCAAGTTCGGTTAAATTTGAACAACTAGAAAACATGCTGGCAAAATTTGTTACATTTTGCGTGTTAAAACTTGAAATGTCGAGTTGTGCTAAATTATTACAATTAGCAAACATATTTTGCATTGTTGTTACATTTGAAGTGTTAAAAGTACTTAAATCTAAATTTATTAAAGAAGAGCAATTATTGAACATATATTGCATGTAGGTAACACGAGAGGTATTAAAAGGAATGTTGAGGGTAATTAAATTTGAGCAGTTATTAAACATGTCTTGCATATTTGTAACATTGTTTGTATTAAAGTAAGATAGATCAAGTTCGGTAAGACCTGAGCAACCAAAAAACATATGTTTCATTTCGGTAACCCTTGATGTGTCAAAAGAAGAAAAATTTAAATTTGTTAGACTGCTACAATTATAGAACATTTCTCTCATCGATGTAGCACTTGATGTGTCAAATACTGTTAGATCAAGTGAGGCAAGAGATGTGCAACCACGAAAAATCTGATAAAAATTTGTTACTTTACTTGTGTCCCAATTGCTACCAAAAATTATTGACCGCAAATTGCTACTATTCATAAACAAACCAGCCATATTTGTAACATTTGATGTGTTAAAGGTGCTTAAATCTATTGTTTCAAGACTTGTGCAATTATTAAACATATTATCAATTCTTGTGGCAGATACAGCAAAGTTTTGAGGGAAAATAACAGTTTTAAGCGAGGTGCAACCAGAGAATAAACTGCCAAAAGATTGTACTTTTGATAGGTTGAAGGAAGAAAGGTCAATCGCCTCTACTGCCGAGCACCCAGCAAACATACCACCATTACCCCAATAGGTATAGCCCATTTGGGTAACGCTAGACATATCAAAGTTTGCAATAATTGAATTTATGTCAGTAAGAGAGGAACAGTTATAGAACATATTTCCCATGTATATAACGTTTGAGGTGTCCCAAGTGGAAATATCTAAGTCAGTTAGGGAGGAACAGTCATAGAATAAACTTTCCATATAGAGCACATTAGATGTATTCCAACTTGAAAGGTCAAGGCTTGTAAGCGACGAACATCCTGCAAAAGTCTGTGCCATGTTTGTAATATTGCTTGTATTCCAATTGTCGCCAAAGACTATTGTTTTAAGCGATGTACAGTTTCGGAATAATCCGCTTGGTGCGGTTGAGACCTGTCCAGGAGTGCCAAGATTTGTTACATTAGATAAATCAAAAGATGAGATATTAAGATATTCAAGAGAAGAGCAACCCATAAACATGGCGTCAATGTTAGTTGCACTTGATGTAACAAAATGAGATAGGTCAAGTCTTGTTAGCGATGAGCATTCTCCAAACATACCAGTGTCTCCCCAATAAGACCTACTAAAATCTGTAACATTTCGTACATCAAAGGATGAAATGTCTAGGTCTTGCAGTGCTGTACAGCCACAAAACATGGCACTCATTGTTTGAACATTGCTTGTATCAAAGTTTGAAAGATCTAGGCTTGTAAGGGAAGAGCAGTTTTCAAACATTCCCTTTCTTCTTCCCTCAGGGCTACTACTACCCATGTTAGTTACACTAGATGTAATGAAATTTGAAACATTTAATTCGGTAAGTCCACTACACTCCGAAAACATGCCAGCCATATTTCTTACTGAACTTGTATCAAATCCGCTAACATTAATTTGAGTTAGCGATGAACAACGGTAAAACAACATTTCCATATTTGTAGCACTAGATGTATCAAAGTTTGACAAATCTATTTCACTCAATGATGAACATTCTCCAAACATATATTGAAACTGAGTATTGCTTGCCGTTTCAATTTGGTTAAGTCCAACTATGTTTTCGAGAGAAGAGCATCCAAAGAATAGGTAAGACATATTTGTAACATTTGAAGTGTCAAAGTTTGACAAATCAATTTCTTTAAGGCTGTTACATTCGTTAAATAGGTAGTTTAAATATGTCGTTGATGATGTAATATGAAAGTTGTTTAGCACAATTTCTTCACATGCAGTGAGATTAGAGAATGAATATGACATGTCAGAACTTGCAATTATATCCTCATTTGATAAAAAGTAGACTGTTTGTCCCCCCCCCGCATTTGTGGTTCGGTATAGATCCACGGTGGTTGAGTCCCAAGTGATAGAATTTCCTATAACAC
>CALWJU010000038.1 GCA_944381105.1 uncultured Clostridia bacterium
ATGAATTTCGAGGTGCAGGACAATTTAATATACAGTTTATGAATCGATTGCTTGATTTTTCACCAGTTAAACTCCGTGGTTTAAAATATTTAGGACAGGCATGTTTTACAAAAGTATATATAATATCAAATTTTCATTATAAAGAGTTATATAAGCAGGAGCAGGAAGAGAATATAAGTCAATATAATGGTTTTGTTAGACGTTTAAGCAAGGTTATACGTATAAACTCCCCTACAGATATATTTGTAGAACGAGAAACAATATATGAAGATATCCCAGCAAGTGAACAAAAACCTTACGGTCGCAAAAAGCGTATTAAACAAGTAGTAGAGTACGATAAATACGGACGAGTTAAAATTGTTTTTGATAGATATAACAAACAAACAGAGCAGATAGAACTTGCTTTGTATAGTGGCAATAATGATGATTTGCCATTTTAAAAGGATGAAACATGTTAGACAAAATGCAAGAGTTGGAGGGAGAAGATGAGTAAAAGAACCTATGAAGAATATATAAAAAATGATTGTCATCCTGTTGGATATAACGAGCCTTGTCAATCATATTTCTTCGGACAAACAAGCGTTGATTTGCTTTTAGATAGAATCGACCAACTCAAACAGCAACTTGTCAAAAAAGACAAAGAGATTGAAAGCATTAAACAACAGCTGGAAGAAACTAATGCTGGGTATGATTTTACATATGAACAAAGTTCAGAAGCAATAAAAGAATTAAAACAAAATCAAACCCAACTCGCAATTAAGGAACTTGAAAAAGTAAATAGTATCTTGACTGAAACAATTATTGAAGTTACCCAAGATGAATTTGATTTAAACAGACTTTGTTATTTAGAAGAAATATCGGCAAAATTTTTTGAAAAAATACAACAGCAAATTAGTGAGTTGAAAGATAATAAAAAAGATTAGGTTTGCCTAGTCAAAAAAACAAAATTTGTAGTAAATTTTGTGTAAAAAGTTTAGTCAAAAGTTTAGTCAAGAAAGTCTATAAGTCTTTATTTGTAAGGTATATAGCATTTTTGAGAAATGCCTTACAAGCAGAGGGTCATAGGTTCGAGCCCTATAACTTCCACCAAAAACTCCACAATTGCTGTGGAGTTTTTTATTGACGTTAGTCAATCTAAACGCAAGGTTAGGGCGGAAAGTTAAAAGGTTCTACATAATTAATTCAAGCCTATCGTAAAGAAATTCGTAGGTTCTTATAACTTCCACCATAGCAAAAAGACACCATAAATTGTGGTGTCTTTTCTTTATTTATGTCATATCTCGTGGCTTTATTTAGGCACATATTTAGGCAAGTATTTTATTTTTTATGTCTAGTTTTTGTCAAATTTTAGGCTTAATTTCAAAAAGAGGGTAGATCTTAGTTTTTAATATTGAAGATTTCATATAAAAATCGATAAAACCACACAATAGATAAGTATTTTTTAGTAGAAAGGTCATTTTTGTTAAATCATTAAAGTGATGATTTATATAAATATTGATTGACATAATTTTCAGAAAGTGATATTTTATTTATATAGACTGCTTATTTGTATATTTTTTAGGCAAAATTACAAAATAATTAGAGGTGAGGAATGAAACATAAGTTTAAATTATCCATTTTATTTATGCTTGTATTTGGTGTTATTGGTTATTTTGCTGGTGTGCTAATCAATTATTTTACAGGCGATGGAGTGGAATTCGTAGAGGCGTTATCAAGTTCGATGGCTTTAATATTGCTTGGTGTTGGTGCTATTGTAGGTCTTGGAATGGGCTTATTCACGCCTAAAAAAAAATCTAATATAAAAACCACAACAACAGGTGTAACTGGTTCAGGAGAAGAGACTGATATTAACTTTGATTCAAAATTTATCACAGAGGATAAACTTAGAACATCTCCCGACCTTATATTTACCACCTGGAATAATTTGCCAAGTTTGAAAAAAACTGGATTTGTGTTTAGGAACAAAGAGGTTAATGGTAGATATGAGATAAACATGAAGCCCGAAACGCATGCACTTGTTTTAGGAACTACTGGTACAGGTAAAACGCAAATATTTGCAAACCCAACTATAAGAATACTTGCACACTCTGGGCAAAAACCAAGTCTTGTTATGACCGATCCAAAAGGAGAACTATATGCGGATAATGCAAATATATTAAAGAAAGAGGGATATAACATAATTGTTTTAAACCTTGAAGATCCTTATGCCTCATCTTTGTGGAATCCTATGGAAATAGCCTATAAAAAGTATGAGAGGGCAGGCCAGTTATATAAAGAGGTAAAAAAGATTAGCCATGCAAGACCACAAGATATGGGCTATAAGACTTTTGAGCCATCTCAGATAAACGGGGCGACTTACGGAGATACTTGGTATGGGTTTGAAGGTAAAGCCTTTCCTAATGAAGAGGTGTTAAAAATAGAACTTGATGCAAAGCAGAAACAACTTGAAAGTGATGCTTTTGCAAACCTTAAAAATATTGCCTTAGCGTTGATACCAGATGACCCTAATTCAAAGGATAAGACATGGCCTGATGGTTGTAGAGATTTAGTTTTAGGCATAATGGAAGCAATGCTTGAAGATAGCAGAGATCCAAGGCTTGGTATGACTCTTGAAAAATTCAACCTCTTCAACTTGTACAAGATTTGTATGAAAAGAGATCCTGCTGGTGATAGGGAAAGTGCTTTAAAAACACTAACAAGATATAGCGAGGGAAGAGATCCTATATTAAGTAATGTTCACGACCTTATGTCAACAGTATGCCTTGCAAGTCCTATTACACAAAGATCATTCATCTCTACACTTGGAGCGTCTATTGGAAATATTCTTGGTGATGATGGTGTTTTCTATATGACAAGCGGAACAGACATCGATTTTGAAGATATTCCTGAAAGACCGACTGCGTTTTTTATCAGAATACCTGACCACAAAACAGAACGTCATCCACTTGGTGTACTTTGCATAAATCAACTTTACACTGTCTTAGTCGACGTGGCTAATAGAACGATAGATCCTAAAACAGGAAAGACAGGAAAACTTAAAAGACCTGTATATTTCATACTTGATGAGTTTGGTAATATGCCTGCTGTACCAAAATTTGGTACTCTTGTTACAGTATCACGTTCAAGAGGTATATTCTTTGAAATAGTTTTACAATCATACAAGCAATTAGATATAAAATATGGTCCTGATGAGGCTCAGAATATAAGGGGTAACTTTCAAATGGAGGTTTTCCTAGGTTCAGAAGATCCATCAACAATACAAGCATTTTCTGAGGCGTGTGGAGAGACTACTGTTTTCCATAAAGAAGAAAATGTTTCAAGAAATACAAAGGATACAGAGAGTGGATACAATGTATCTGAGTCTATACAAAGGACACGAAAACCATTAATCGATAAACAGGAATTGAGACAACTTCCTCAGTGGACTGTCGTTGCTAAGATATTTAGAAAAGAAATCATGAAAGATACAATGACGCCTTTCTTTGTAACTAAATGTATGGAAAAATCGCCAGCAAAAGAACCGATAGCACTTTCAAGGAAACTAGATGCACGTGCTGTTGCGTATGATATAGAAAGACGAAATGAAATTGTATTTAAAAATAATGGAAGAAATTAAAAAATCGCTTAAAAGTTAAGCGATTTTTTATATTATGTTAAAAAATAAAAGTATATTTTTATTAATAAAATTAAAATAATAATTAGAATAATTTATTTAAAATAATTTAAATAAAAATATAATTAAATCAAGGAAATTAACTTAATAAAAAATTATCAATAATTACTAAAATTTTATTAAAAATAATTAAAATTTAATAATATATATTAAAAAAATAAAAATTTCCTATTTTAATTTAAAAATTTCTACTTTAACTTTTAAAAAATAATAATTCTGCTTAAATTATTATAATATTAATTATTATTTTCCTGTTTAAATTTTTTTACAAGAACTGAAAGAACTGCTATGTCTGACGGTGAGACACCTGAAATACGAGATGCTTGACCAATGCTGATCGGTCTAATTTCTTCTAGTTTTTCGATAGCCTCCAACCTTAGACCATGATATTTTTTATAATCAAATTCAGACGGTATTAAAATATCTTCATTTTTCTTAAATTTTTCAATTTCTTCCAATTGCTGTTTTAGATAGCCCTCGTATTTAACAGTTATATTCATCTCATTTATAACCTCATAAGAAAAGTCATTAAATACATTTAATTTCTTATCTATCTTAAATGCATCTATATTGCTTCGTTTTAACATATCTTTTATGGCAACACTTTCCTTTGGCAAGTTTTCGTTATTTTCAGTATATAACTCTCTTACTTGATCTACTTTATATTTTGTATTAAGCAAAGAAAATATTTTATCTAAATCTTTTTTCTTTTTTAAAAAGATTTTCCATCTTTTGTCATTTACAAGTCCAACTCTTCTGCCTATTCCAGTAAGTCTTAGGTCTGCATTGTCTTGGCGAAGAAGCAGTCTGTATTCGGCACGAGAGGTCATCATTCTGTATGGTTCATTAGTCCCTTTGGTTACAATGTCGTCTATTAAAACTCCTATATAGCCATCACTACGTTTTAGGACAAGTTGCTCTCTTCCTTTCAGGAAAAGGCTTGCGTTAATACCAGCAATAATACCTTGCGCTGCCGCCTCTTCGTATCCAGATGTGCCATTGATTTGACCTGCAAAGAAAAGACCTTTGTGTCCTTTTAGTTCAAGGGTAGGTTGCAGTTGAATAGGATCTATACAATCATATTCGATTGCATAACTATCTCTCATAATTTCAGCACTTTCAAGACCTTTGATTGAGTGAATCATTTCCTTTTGAATGTCTGCTGGCATAGATGTGGAAAAGCCTTGAATATATACCTCTTGCGTTGAGAGTGATTCAGGTTCAAGGAAAAGTTGGTGTCTATCTTTGTCTGCAAATCTTACAATCTTTGTCTCAATGGATGGGCAGTATCTAGGGCCTATTCCCTTTATAAGACCTGAAAATACTGGCGCTTTGTCAAGGTTTGCTCTGATAATTTCATGAGTTTTTAAATTTGTATATGTAAGATAGCAAACCGCTTTATTTTTAGGTTTACCCTTAGTGATAAAGGAAAAATTTTGAATATTTTCCTCGCCTTTTTGCACTTCTAAGTTTGTGTAGTCTATACTTCTACCATTGATTCTTGCTGGTGTGCCTGTTTTGAAGCGTAAGAGTTTTATTCCAAGTGTTTTCAAACTGTCAGAGAGTTTTTCAGCATTAGAAAAACCATTTGGCCCACAGTCTTTTGTATAAGAGCCAATTATAATTCTGCTTTTGAGATATACTCCTGTTGCGAAAACTATTACTTTGCTTTCATATTGTAACCCTACCGCAGTAGTTACCAACTTATTTCCATTTTCAAGTTCTTGAATATCGACCGCCTCGCCTTGTCTTAAAAAAAGGTTCTCAGTTTTTTCAAGGGTTTGTTTCATTTGGTTGTGATATTCAATTTTATCAGCCTGTGCACGTAAACTTTGGACCGCTGGTCCTTTTCCACTATTTAACATGCGAAGTTGAATAAGAGTTTTATCGGTATTTACACCCATCTCACCACCGAGGGCGTCTACTTCGCATACAAGTTGACCTTTTGCTGTTCCTCCAATGGAGGGATTGCACGCCAAAAAAGCCACTGCATCAAGTGAAAGTGTAAGTAGCAGTGTTTTATTTCCAGTTCTAGCAAGTGCAAGTCCAGCCTCACATCCAGCATGCCCTGCACCTATTACAATAGCATCATATTTTTCCATAATACTTATATTATAATCATTTTTGAGGAAAAAGCAAATTTATTGATATTTAACATTATAGATTCCCCAAAAATTATTTTCTTCTTTGGTTTGTGGGGGAATGTCGCTTTCCAGTAGTTTGACATGTTCTGGGGCGTAGTGCTTATATAGCGCCCTAGTTTCGCTTGCTTGTTCTGTTCTTAACCTTATATGATAGTATACCTCTTGAAGTCTTTCTGGCTTTGCATTAAGGCTAAATATCCTATCTCTACATTTTAAGAGCTCTTCTTCTGTAACATTTTCATCGTTGAATATCATATCGAGGTATGCTTTGTCGAATTCTTCAAACACTTGTTTTAGCAATTCTTGTTCTTTTTGACTATATCTTAGTCCTTTAATGTCTTCAAGTCGAATTTTATATTGGAGTATAGTGTTGCCAAATTTCTCTGGATTTAGATTGTTTTCTTGTAAAAATTTTATGCTAGATTTACCTAAATCTTCAAGAGCCTTTAAAGCATATTCAGGCTTTTCACCCGAATACCAAAACATAGCACTCCTGATTTTCATATACAGACTATATATAGAAGAACAACCCACTGAAATTTTTTTCTCAATCTTAGAATATCGAGAATTTACTATAAACTTTTGAAGATTAGGACATTTAGATAACACTGAAAAAGCATAGTTTCTTGCATCTACTTCAATAGGATTTGTATTATAATCAATATCATATTTGTTGATAAGATTTTCATATATGCGACAAATTTTAGTAAACCTAATCAATAGTTCATCTACGCATGGACTCTTATTGAATTGAGCGTAATGCCTTGCCTCATGGAGTGCAGTTTGTGCAAGTCTGAACGGAAGATATGTGATACGATACATCTTACATAGGTCATACATTTCTATCATCTTTCTGTTAAAGGTCATGGTCTTTTTCTTTTGGTCGTAAACACCATAATTAGTCTTTGGAAGATAAGCAACATTAACTTGATTGCGATTTACATATACGTCCATTGATAAGCATGCTTTAACAAAAATACAAGCAATAAAATTTTCAAACTCCATAGGATTTGTTACATAATAATAAAAATTTTTGTCGATTGCTCCTAAAAGTTGTTCAAGAGTTGCATGTGAAAAATCTACCATATTACACCTTTTGTATTATTATAGCAGAGAATTTTTAGAATTTCAATACTTTTATAAGCGAAGTTTACACCTAATTTTTTCAATAGGCAAAGTTTGTATAATTTCTTTTTCCTTGCAAATAATAGAAGAGGAGGTAAAAATGAAATTAAAAGATAGTAAAACTTTTTCAAATCTAGCACGAGCATACATGGGTGAGTGTAGTGCAAGAGCAAGGTATGAATTTTGTGAGTATGGTTTTCGATACAATGGATATGAGGCAATTGCAACACTAATTGACAAAATAGCCTATCAAGAATTTAATCATGCAAGAGTATTGTATATGAAATTGCAGGACGCAGAAATGAAGCAAGTTGACAATATTGATGTTTGTGCAGGATTTCCTTTTAAAGAGAAATGGGATCTTAATACTAACTTGAAACTGCTCTGTCAAGATGAACTTGATGAGGCGGATGCCTATAAAGAGTTTGAACAGACAGCAAGAGAAGAGGGCTTTGAGGAGATAGCAGACATATTTAAAATGATTAGAGAGGTAGAAATTCGTCATGCAAAAGTTTTTGAGTCGCTTTATGAGCAGATGAAAGATAAATCTCTCTATAAAAAGGCAAGAGAGGTTGCTTGGATATGTCCAGCATGTGGTTATGTAAGTTTTGATAAAGAGGCATGGGAGGTTTGTCCGCTCTGCCAGGCAAAGCAAGGGTATTGTGAAGTAAAACTTCCAGAGGACCTTTATTTTTAAGGGCTTATAAAAGATTATAAAACAAAATAGGATAAACTATGTGATGATAAAATTTTACTAACATAAAATTTTATTAAATTCTTGCGAATTTGTGTGCTTTTAGCACTCATCACATAGTATGTAAAATCATCAGTTGCTGTCAAATATGGCTTTACCCTGCTTGACGATAACTCCCGATAATACAAAATGCAATTATAAAAAATCTACCATTTATAAGGTAGATTTTTTTTGTGTCAATTATTCTTGTACTGTTTATTTTTTGATAAAATTTAAGCAGGGCAAAAGTCTTAAAAGACTGTATTGAGTATTTAAGTAAAAATTAAGTTATCTATTTAATCAATGTCTTCATCTTTATAAAATGGTTTTTACTCTTTAATTGTTAAATATCCATAAGCGCTAAGTTCTTCGCTGTATCCAGCATAGGCATAAGTGTGATCTGTAAAACTTGAATTAAAGTTAGGGAGGCTATTACAGTTTAGGAACATATAAAAAGACATCCATACGCCTCTGTCTTGTGAATATTGTATATTATCCATTGTCCAGCCTGTTTGACTTACCTCGTTAAACTCGCTAATATAAATTGTTGTTAAATTTGTGCAATTGCGGAACATATATGCACAAGACGTTACACTTATTGTATTAAACATTGATAAATCTATTTCAGTAAGAGAAGAGCAGTTTGCAAACATTCCGTCCAAAGCGGTTATATTATTTGTATTCCATCCGTCAAGATTTACGCTTGTAAGTGATGAACAATTATAGAACATGCCATCCATATAAGCAGATGTATTAAAATAACTAGCAGAATTTCCAACAGCAGTTAAACTTTGTGTGTTCCAACTAGACAGGTCAATCTCTTCTAGGGCTGTGCAACCTCTAAACATTCCAACCATGTTTGTTACATGAGAGGTATCCCAATCTCCACCCCAAGTAAATAGGTTAATGCTTGTACAATCTCTAAACATGTAGTACATTGTGGTAACTTTGCTTGTGTCAAGGTATGAGAGATCAAGTTCGGTAAGTCTAGTGCATCCCTCGAACATTCTCTGCATATCGGTTACTTGTGATGTATCAAGAGGACTTAGGTCAATCTCACTTAATCCACTGCAATTTTGAAACATTCCAGCCATATTTGTTACACGAGAGGTGTTAAGTGGAGTCAAATTTAAACTAGAAAGTCCACTGCAACCTGAGAACATATAACTCATATTTGTTACACGAGAGGTGTTAAGTGGAGTCAAATCTAAACTAGAAAGTCCACTGCAACCTGAGAACATATAACTCATATTTGTTACAAGATCGGTGTCGAGTGGACTAAGGTTAAGGCTTGTC
>CALWJU010000039.1 GCA_944381105.1 uncultured Clostridia bacterium
AACTAATAGACTCTCTCTCTGGTGATGAAAAGACAGGTGCAATGATAGTACTAAATGCGATCGAAGCTCCTATTCGTCAAATTGCAAAAAATTCCGGAGTTGACGGCGGGGTAGTTGTCAATAAAATCTATGAAAACATCAATAATTCAGGTTTTGGTTTTGACGCTTATACCAATGAATACTGCGACCTTTTTGAAAGGGGAATAATAGATCCTACAAAAGTTACACGCTCAGCACTTCAAAATGCTGCTTCAGTTGCAGGGACAATGCTTACAACAGAGGCACTTGTTGTTGAAATAGAAGATAAACAAAAGACTAACAACGTCGATGTATATTAATAATGTTTAAAGTGTTTAAGGACATTCTAAAATAAACACCGATATAAAAATTATTAATATTTGACTTACTTGTTAAGTGCGACCCTATAATAACAAATTTTCCATAGACTAAAAGTAACATAGTTATGAAAACATAACTATGTTATCTTTTTATAATTTTTTGACGAAGATCTTACATTGTTGAGAGAAATTGATTAGATTTTAGGCTTTGTCTTTAGTTTTTTGCAAATTCAAAAACATTTACAAGTTTAAAAATAAACATATTTTACCAAAACTAGTGTATTTATGACTACAATCAATTAATATTTTTTTGAATAAAAATCAGCATAGTTATGAAAACATAACTATGCTACTTTTATATTACTATGGTTTTCGACGAAAATTTTACATTTTCGATTGTGTTTAATTTTTATTATCGAAAGCCGAACTTGCTTGCAAGGGTGAGGCTGATGGTCATACATACTGTGATGAACACAATTTATTGTGTTTTTGCGTTTAGCAAAATTAAAATTTAACTTGCTTAAATTTTATCATCACATAGTTATATTATAAGTTTAATATTATATTTAAAAATACAAACGGCAAATGTGATTATAAAATTTTATTGCCATAAAATTTTATCAATTCATGCGAATTTGCGTGATAAATCACGCCATCACATTTGCCTATTTTATCATAAAATTATAAATTCCAAGTACTAAACTTAAATTTAGATTGCTTGATTAGTTTAAAAATAATGATTGATAATAACGACATATTATTCCTTAAAAGTCAAATACCCATAAGCGCCAAGTTGCTCGCTGTATCCAGCAAAGGCATATGTTCCGTCAGTTGTTCCATTGAAATTTGATATAGAATTTGTTCGATAAAACATATTCGTGTTCCAACCAACATTTTGCATCGTCCAGCCACTGTTGTCCTCAGCGTTATATTCAGAAATATAAACAGTTTCAAGTAAAGAACATTCCGATAGCATTGAACCAGTGTTTGTTACAGTATAAAGGTCAAAAGCAGAAAGGTCTAACTCTTGTATTGCAGAGCATCCTTGAAACATTCCGTACATGCTACCTGCACTTGTGGTGTTAAAAGAAGATAGATTTATATCTGTAAGGGCAGTGCAGTTTAGAAACATACAGTAAAAGTCGGTTACAAGAGAGACATCAAAAATTGATAGGTCAAGTTGAGAAATTCCACTGCAACCAGAGAACATTTCTCTCATTGTAGTAACGTTGGATGTGTCAAAGTTATCGATTGCTGAAAAATTAAACTCGGTTAAATTTGAACAACTTCTAAACATACTAGCCGTGCTCGTTACATTTTCTGTATTGAAGGAATTAATATTTAAATAGGAAAGGTTTGAGCAACCAGAAAACATACTTGTCATATTTGTTACATTGTGAGTATCAAATGAAGAGAGGTCAAGTTGAGAAATTCCACTGCAACCAGAAAACATACTTGACATATTTGTTACTTGTGAGGTATCAAAATTAGATAAATCTAAACTATCGAGAGAAGAACAATTTTGAAACATATTTTGCATTGTTGTAACGCTTGAAGTAACAAAATTAGGAAAATTTGCAAAATTTAACGTATTTAAATTAGTGCATCCAGAAAACATACTTTGCATTGTTGTAACATTACTTGTATCAAAATTAGATAAATCTAAACTTGTAAGGGTGGAACAACCTGCAAACATATTAGACATATTTGTTACATCAGATGTGTTTAATGGCGACAGATCGATATTTTCAAGTGATGAACAATTATAAAACATACTAGACATATTTGTAGGGGAGGAATTACTAAATGCTGTTAAGGGTATGTTAGTAATCGCAGTGCATCCACTAAATATCTGTGATACATTTTCAGCACTAGTAAAATTATATACAGATAGGTCTATATTGTTTAAAGAAGAACAATTACGAAAAAGCGAACTAAAATCTGTTACATTTGAGGTATCCCAACCATCTCCATACACTATTGTTTCAAGGTTAGGGCAATCAGAGAATAAGCCTGCAATATTTGTTGCTCTTGCTGTATTAAAAGTAGATAAATCAATCTCAGTTATTGCAGTATTTGAGAACATATTTGACAATCTTGTACCATTAGACACATCAATATACTCTGCCTCAATATTTGCAAGTCTTGTGCAGTTGTTAAATATAGCATGAAAACTTTGGCAAGAACTTGTATTTAACTTTTCAAAATCCAATGTTTCAAGAGAAGAACAATCAGCAAAGCAATAAGAAAAAGTTGTTGAAGCACTTCCAAAGTTGTCAGGTAAAATTAAGTTTGTTAGCATTGAGCATCCAGCAAACATCCCTCCAATGTATCGTACATTGCTGGTATCAAAGTTTGATATATCAAGGGTGGTTAATGAAGAACAGTGAGCAAACATACCATGCAGGTCCCAACTTGTTGTAGAAAACATATTTGTTACCTTCGAAGTGTTAAAACTTGACACATCAATAAATGAAAGAGAAGAGCACTCTTCAAACATAGACCTCATATCTGTAACATTAGATGTGTCAAAGAAATCAAGGTCAAGTTCAAGAAGGGCAGAACAACCTCTAAACATAGCAACCACATTTGTTGTTAAATCGGTAAAATGAAAGTTGTTGAATACTACTTCTTCACACGCAGTAAGGGTATAAAAGGAGTAAGACATGTCTCTGCTTGCAATTATATCTTCATCTGACAAAATATAGACTGTTGTTCCTTCTGTATTTGAGATTCGGTAGAGTTCCACATTGGTTGTATCCCAAAGCAATGTTGAGCCAACAACTCCTTCAATGACATTTACACCAT
>CALWJU010000040.1 GCA_944381105.1 uncultured Clostridia bacterium
CAGCTGAGCTATGGAAGCCCATGGAGCAGGTGAAGGGAATCGGACCCTCGCAACCAGCTTGGAAGGCTAGTGTTCTACCACTGAACTACACCTGCACATGTTGACTATAAAAGAATAGCATAACAAAAGGGAAATGTCAAGAATTTTTAATTAATTTAATTAAAAAAATATCGTTCTTTTATTTTTTTGACAAAAGATAAACATTTGGTTTTATAAATAGCCTTTGTATTAGTTTGACATTCGATTTGCAACCTTGGTATAATGCGAAAAGAGGATATACATATGATTATAAAGTTTAATAAGGATAATTATTTAGAAAAATACACCCCTCATCTTTGGGAATGTTTAGGGTTTAAATTTAGAAATGAAGATTTGATTTACAAATTAAATTGTTTCAATAAGCGTCATAATCCGATGTTTAAAGTGCCAGATGATGAAAATTGTATCTATCATTTAATATATGACTATAAAAATGTAACATCTTTAATTTTAAAAGTGTCAAACGATATAGACACTAAAATCATCAAAGAATTACAACCTGTGTCTTATAGTACAGGCATACCAAAATATAATGCAGAATTAATAAATAAAAGTGATAATAAATATATTTTTTCTTTCTTTGACAATAAAAATAATAATTTTCTTTTGTCAAGCGAAGTGGAATTGTCGTTATTTCAAAGAGACCTTAACAAAATAGATAATAAAATGCAAAATATTGAGGTAGGTAAAAACTATATCATTTCTTCCTATTTACTTTCTCTTTCTGTTTTTACATCAAACAACAAAGAATTGTTCAAAGAGAAGTTATCTTCATTAAAATACCATACAATTTCTGATTTTGATATAGAAAACAAAGAATTTTCTTCACAAGCGATTGCTGGAAGGATAATGTATATAAAAAATTTAATAAATATCTTCACAGGTTTAAGATTCTATGAAATAGGTTTTGTATGCAAACAAAATATGTTTGTGGTATATTTACCTTCTTATTGCTTTAATATAGTCCCAAAAATTGATGATTTTATATGTTGTTTAGATTATACTATAAAAGGCGAAATAATATCTATAAAAGATAACACATACTATCAACCAACTTCACATACAGACATATTTAAGTGTAAAAATAACAATTATATTTTAAATCTAAAAATGGATTACTTGAAAGGCTATGAAAATATTGTAAAAATAAAAAACGATGAAATTTTTGATGGAAATGTAAAAATTAGTTCTTTACATTTAAAAATTTATGACAAAAAGATGACTATTTCAGCAGATATGTATGAAAACAACAAAGATTCTGTAAATGTTAAAGTAACACAAGATAAAAATTTTAATGATATATTAAAAAAACTAGACGAAATCACCTTTCAACCACACTATAATGATGTTGAAGATTTAGTAGATGGAGTATACTGGTTTGTTGACTACAAAGGCAAATATGTTGAAGGTCATGATGAAACACCTGAAATTATAAAAAATATAAAAAGTATAATAGAATTTGATAAAATAATTAAAATTTTACATAAAACCTATATTAAATATGATAACAAAATTAAAAACTAAGCGAAATTTGCTTAGTTTTTATAAATCACAAAATTTAAACTGGTTATTTGTATACATGATTGCAACTGAGTTTTTATGCTTATTAATCGCCTCGATTGCTTGTTTTGCAAATCCCCTAGCATAATCCATCTCTACATCTGTTGGTTTACTGCCTCTTTGAACATATCCTACATTTACATTCTTTATTTCTATGTCTGGCTCTATTTTATTAAGATTTTTTGTTAATGTACCTGCTTTTATTACTTTTTCTTTCAACAAAATCGCACTACCCTGTCCTAAATCATGCTTATTTTTTATTATATTTGCTATTTTTTCATAATTAACATCTTTTTTATTTATAATCATATAATCACAAGGACGTTTATAATTTACACAATTAATTATTCTTGGACAATCTCTGCCCATAATTTCAAAAATACAGCACCTATCAAATGAATCCATCGACGGCATTATATTATTTATAGTATTAACACACGACATAACTGCGGTATGATAGCCAAGACAATAATCACAACCTATGACATCATTATCTATTGTAGAAGGAATGTAAACTACTTTTATCCCTTCTTCTGCAAGTTTTTTACAAGCATTAAAAGTACCATTTCCCCCTAATACCACTAATACATCAAATCGTTTTGCATTTTCTAGTCCTTTTTTAAATCCTTCTTCTGTTTCGAACGCCTTACACCTTGATGACTTAATACATGTCCCCGCTTCTCTCGAATAATGTAGTGGATGAAAATCAACTATTTTTGTTATGTCATTATTTATAAGTCCACGAAATCCCGCTCTCGCCGCATAAAGATTTGATTTATATCTTACAAAAAGCGTAGCAAGCACCATATTCATTCCTGGTGCATCACCACCACTTGTTAATACTAAAACTCTCATATTCCCTCCTACTTAATTATAACATTTTCCTCCCCTAGCAAGCCAATTAATTCATTTGTTAAATAATTGTTTATCTCAACCTTACAACTAAATGAAAAAGCCTTATTTGTAGACAAACATTTGATAATCACTTGTGCCTGCCCAGGATAACTTGCTGTTATCTTCTTAACACTATTATATAACTCTAAGTTTTGAGTGTCAAATCTTAAATATACCTTTTTAATTTCTTGTTTTGTAACTGTATCCTCTTTTTTCTCCCATGGAATTATTGATTCTGCAATAACAATTGGCGATTTTCCATCTCTAATAGATAATTTCCCTCGTATAGTTACAAGATTATCTTCTCCTATTACGTCTCGATATTTATTATAAATTTTATTAAATACCATAACTTCAAAAGTCCCATATATATCTTCGATTGTAAGTATCGCCATATTCCCTGACTTTGTATTCATTTTCTTTGAATCGTTTATAATTCCACCACACATTACAAGCATACCATCTTTTAAAGGGCTATCCTCTTGCTCATTCTCCATATCCTCTTCTACATAATCACCCATATCACCTGCATAAACACCATCTTCATCATCTGACTGCATATCGTTTGGCATATCGACATTTAAATCGGCGATCATATCAGATGTCAAATTAAATTTGTCATATTTTTTTAGGTAATCATCAAGTGGATGTCCAGAAAGATATATACCTACATATTCCTTTTCATATTTCAGCAATGTCTCCTTGCTATACTCTCTGATGTTTGGTAGAGTTATATTATTGACGCAATCGAGTTCCTTAAAAGAATCGAACATAGAAAATTGTCCTTGTGCTTTAAATTTTCTATCACTTGCAATCATTTCTAGATATAGTGGATAGACCTCCATAAGTTGAGAACGATAGGCTCCAAATTCCGAAAAAGCACCACTCAAAATCAAACTTTCAAGCGATCTTTTATTTAAGGTATTACTATTAACTCGTCTAACAAAGTCCTCAAAACTATTAAATTCACCACCCCTCTTTCTTTCATCAACAATTACATCGATAAGCCCTGTGCCGACATTTCTAAGTGCCCCAAGTCCGAACCTTATATTCCCATTTTCTACTTTAAATAACGTTCCAGATTTGTTAATGTCTGGGGGTAATATTTTAAATCCCTCCTTTCTTGCATAATTTGTATACTTCTTAACAGCGTCTATGTTTGTAATTCTATTATTTAAAACGGCTGTTAGATATTCAACCTCATAGTGCGCTTTTAAATATCCTGTTTGATATGAAACATAGGCATAAGCAGCAGCATGCGACTTATTAAAAGCATATCCTGCAAATTTAGCCATTTGATCGAACACCCTCTCTGCCACTTTTTCGTCATGTCCAAGGGCGAGCGCCCCTGGAATATCTTTCTTTTGTCCCAAAGGATCTTTAAATCCGTAAATAAATTTTTTCTTCTCGGGTGGCAGTTTTTCAGGCTTTTTCTTTGACATAATTCGTCTAACATTGTCTGCTCCACCTAGACTAAATCCTGCCATTACCTGAAATATTTTCATAACTTGCTCTTGGTATATTATACATCCGTAAGTTGTACTTAAAATAGGCACAAGACAAGGATCGTCGTATTCAATTTTTTCAGGCTCTCTCTTCCCTTTAATGAATTTCGGTATAAAGTCCATAGGCCCTGGTCGGTATAGTGAAATCCCTGCTATAATATCTTCTAGTGAAGTAGGTTGCAAATCCATCATGAATTTTTTCATACCGCCACCTTCAAGTTGAAAAACTGCCTCAGTATTTCCTGAACTTATAAGTTCGTATACAGCAGGATCGTCATAACTCATCTTAGTAAAATCTATTTCTACCCCATGGATTTCTTTTATATACTTTATTGCCTCATGTATATCTGTTAGCGTTCTAAGTCCTAAAAAGTCAAATTTAAGGAGACCTAAATGTTCAAGTTCGTTCATGTCAAATTGCGTTATTTCGTCATTACCGCTTTTTGCCATTGGCACATGGTCAAACACAGGATCAGGGGCAATCAACACTCCTGCGGCGTGCATGGAAACATTTCTTGGCACACCTTCGAGTTTAACCGCCATATCAATCACTCGCTTTACCTCTAAGTCATCATCGTACATTTTTCTTAGTTCTGGAATTAAATACTTTTTGTCCTCATCCTTGCTTGTAAGTCCAAAATAATATGAAAGAACGGGTGGTTTTTTTGTCGGTTTTTTAGGTATTTCTTTGGTTATTTTGTCCACCTCAGAATAGGGATATCTCAATACTCTTGCAACATCTTTGATGGCATTCTTTGCTTGCATATTACCAAATGTAACAATATTTGAGACATGATCTGAGCCATATCTTCTTTTCGCATATTCAATAACTTCTCGCCTTCTATCCATACAAAAGTCAACATCGAAGTCTGGCATAGATACACGCTCTGGATTAATAAATCGGTCAAAAAATAAATCATATTTCATTGGATCTACTTGGGTTATACCCGAACAATAAGCAACCAAACTACCTGCACCAGACCCTCTGCCAGGTCCAACAGGAATATCATTCTCTCTTGCAAAATTTATATAGTCCCATACTATTAAGAAATACTCTACATAGCCAAGTTTATGTATAGTATCAAGTTCCATCTGCAACCGCTCTTTATATTCGTCTGTTACAACTGCATAATTCCTGTATAATCCTTCCCAAGCAAGGCGTGATAAAAACTCAAAAGAACTTTCACCAGTATCTGGAATGTACTTTGGTATAAAGTTGTCAGTTGCACCTAATTGATCTTCTTTTGGTACATTGCTATTCCCACCTTCTGCCGCTTCTCTAAGCGATTTTGTTTTAATAAAAACATTGCATTTTTCTGCAATCTCTAATGTTCTATCTAGTGCCTCCTCATATCCTGGCAAAGCCTCTTGCATTTCTTCATATGTTTTAAGATAAAACTCTTGCGTTTCAAATTTCATCCTATCAGGGTCATCATATGTTTTACCTAGTTGAACACACATAAGAACATCTTGAAGTTCATAGTCCTCTTTATATAAGTAGTGAACATCATTCGTTGCAACCATAGGTATATTTAGACGTTTACTCATCTCAGTTAGTTTAAGTAAAACTTCTTTTTCTTCTGGTATGTTGTGATTTTGAATTTCAAGATAAAAGTCATCACCAAAAACTCGTTTGTACCACAAGGCATGTTTGTCTGCCTCATCATATTGCCTTTTTAAAATGCACTGAGGAATATGTCCAGCAAGGCAGGCTGAAAGGCAAATAATCCCCTCACTGTATTTTTCGAGCAATTCATAATCAATTCTTGGCTTGTAATACATGCCCTCCAAATATGCAAAAGATGACAGTTTTAAGAGATTTTGATAGCCTGTATTATTTTTTGCGATTAAAATTAAATGCCCTGTATCTTCTCTATTCGTTTTAGATTTTCTGTCATGACTTATATAAAATTCCTCGCCTATTATAGGTTTTATCCCTTTTTGCACACATGCTTCAAAGAATTTTATAACACCATACATATTACCATGGTCAGTGATTGCCACTGCTTTCCATCCACGCTCTTTTACTATATCTACAAGTTTGTCTATTCTTGCAAGCCCGTCAAGTAAACTGAACTCTGTGTGTAAATGTAGATGTACAAACTCTTTCATTTTTAATCTCCTCTTAGTAATTGTGCTATTTTTAATATCCTTCTAAATCTATGATTTAATCCACTTTTAGTAAGTTTTATAGTGGAAAGTTTTAAAAGTTCCTCCATGCTTTCTTGTGGATTTGCAAGTCGCAAGACCGCCACCTCTTGCAAATCTTCTGGCAAACTTTCTAGCCCTATCTTTTTATTTATATAATTAATTGCATGAATTTGTTTTAAACTCGCCTCCACAGTTTTGTTTATGTTAGCGTTTATACAATTTACCTGCCTATTAACTACATTTCTTAAATCTCGCTTTGCCATTTCATCAGCAAGATCTAGAACTGATTGCTCTGCTCCAACAAGTGCAAGTAAATCTTTAATCGCTTCACTATCTTTTAAATATAAAACATATACCTTCTTCCTTGTTACTATCTTACTTGTAATATTAAAGTATTCAAGTAGACGTTGTAAACCTTGCAAAAATTCCAATTTGTGCGAAGAAAACTCAACGTGATATCCTGTTGTTGAGATTTGTGAGCCTAACTCTGAAAATTTTATACTTGATGTTGCACAGCCAATATATGCACCTTTAATAAAACATTTTTTTGTCTCATCATCTGCCACTAAATTGTCATCAATTTCACTTAAAAATATAAATTCGCCACTTGAAGATATAAGCGAGCAATCTTTCAATATTTGCAGAGATATATCCAAAGGGAATTTAATACGATAATAGATAGTCTTATTAATTATGTGATCATCTGAAATTTCTAAACTTAACTTCTCTCCATATAGTTTATTTACGAGATGATTAACAAAACTGAAAATTTCTTTAAAATCTGTTACTATATCAAGTCTTATTCCTTCACTGTTTTTGGTTATGTTTCCACAAGCATGACATAATCCTGACAAAAAAGCAAGACTACAATCTGCGTCCTCAATTTCCTTTTCTATTATTTGTAGTTTACTATCCTTTGCAAAACTCATATTGCTACCTTTTAATTGCGAACCTTGGTAATTTATCAATATTCACTATCTGTGATATAGGAAGATTTAGCCTAAATATTAAATTCAAGGCATTATTACACTCCCCAACTCTATCTGGACTGTGAGCATCAGAATTAACTATAAACTTTACTCCCTCGTTTGCCATAATCAAAAGTTCTTGATCTGTAAAGTTTATTCTTTTGCCATTTAATTCAATAAGTGTACCTTTTTCTTTCGCAAGCCTTGCCACAGCAAGTGTGTCGGTAGGACAGCCATAATTAAGATGCGTAATAACATCAATAGGATATTTATCTAGTGCTTTTAAAAATGCAGTAGTATTTCTATTGAGCCGTTCTCTGCTCGGAGCATATGGAGAACCAAATTTATTTGCGAGCAAAAAATTAAAATAATCTCGTTTATGATTAAATTTTACAAGTTTGTGATATCCCATTAAAAGAATATCTAAAAATTCAAAATCTTGTTCTTCAACATCCACATCGCCAGCGTCTGAAATAAGATTTGCCTCTACACCTAAAAGAATATCAACTCCTGTAACCTCACGAGCATTTAAAATATCCTCTTTGACAGCAGGTATATCTCTTCGTCTCACTCCATAAGCAAAGTGATTAAAACCATGGTCGGTTATTGCTATCTGTTTTAGACCTTTATCTTGGGCAACAGAAGCATTTTCAAGTACTGTACCCTTGCCATGATTACGGCGTGAATATTTTGTATGTGTATGATAATCTCCAAAAAGAATCATTTTCCCTCCAAAAAATATGTAATATAAAAAAGGTTATATAAAGATTATATAACTTTTTCTAAAAATGTCAAATTAAATATTTGAAATATTGAGCATTAATTTAACACTCTTGGTCATTTATCCTCGAAGTTGATCAATTGCCTCAAATCTATCCTTTGCTTTATAGACGAAACTACCACTAACCAGCATATCCGCCCCCTTCTCACAGAGTAATCTTGCGTTCTCGGGAACAATACCACCATCAACCTCAATCTTGTATTTGTAATCATTATCTTTCCTAAGTCTGTCAAGCGTTGCAACTTTTTCAAGTGCCATAGGCATAAACTTTTGCCCACTTGCTCCTGGTTCAACAGACATAACTAAAATAACATCAAAATCATGTATAAAAACTTTAATATCACTAATAGGTGTTTCTGGCTTTATTGCCAACCCTACTAATGCTCCTCCATCTTTGACTTTTTTTACTGCTTCAATTATTTTGTTTTTATCTTCAAATGCCTCATAATGAAATGTAATGATGTTAGCACCAGCATTTACGTAGTTTTCTATATATTTTAAAGGCTCTTGTATCATAAGATGCACATCTAACATTATAAGACTATGTTTATTTATATTCTCTACCAGCGTATAGTCATATGTCTTGCTTTCAACAAATTTTCCATCCATGATATCACAATGTAAAAAATCAGCCTGTCCTTGCATTTCTTGTGCATAATCCTCAATAGATTGAAACTCTTTTATAGGATCAGTAGATACTGATATGTAAAAATATTTTTTCATTTTGCCTCCTTTTATAAAGCATTAAAATCTCTTCGAATTTTTGAGTTCTTCAAGTATACCCAAATAGTTTTCATATCTTAAATTTGAGATGGCTCCCTCTTTTACCCCATTAATAACACCACAATCTCCACTTTCATGTAAACAAGAGCGGAATTTACATTTTGCTCTTGCTTCAAGGAAATCTGGATAATATGATGAAAGTTCATGATAGTCTAGATTACCAGCAAGCGACATATCGAGTAAAGAGAAACCAGCGGTATCAGCAAGATATCCATATTTCATCTTATATAATGTAACAAGTCTAGTAGTTTGTTTTCCTCTCTCAATCTTCTTAGAAAGAGAATCAGTATTTGTTATCTCCTCCTTAAATATTGCATTTATGATTGAAGATTTCCCAACTGCACTTTGCCCTGCCATAGCGCTAATTCCCTTTATATTCTCTTCTAATTCACTTATTTTATGGTTTTTTGCTGAAATTTTTATAATTTTTACTATACTTTGATAAGAATTTTCTATCTTTTCTAAAAATTCATTATTTACAATGTCGCATTTATTTATTACCAAAAAAGGCGTTATGTTATTAAGTGTACAATATATTAATAATTTATCAACCAATTTAAAATCTGGCTTTGGGGATGGGCTTATCACAATAAAAAGTCTATCTAGGTTTGCAAGTGGTGGCCTTATTAGGAAATTTTTCCGTGGTAAGACTTTTGTTATACTATCTTCAAATTCTACATTATCTCCAACATAAATCCCTTGTCTTTTCGTCTTGCCACTAGGATTTATTTTATATATTTTACCCTTACTTTCAATTGTATACAGGTTGGCATTTTTAGATAATACTATTCCTTGCATTGAAACTCCATAACATAATTATACTATTTTTTATAATTTTTTGCAATTTTATTTGCATTTTTAATGTTCTTTTTATAATTTTTTAATATAAAAATATCTTTAATATAACATATTTTACCTTTAAACTGTGATGACACAAATTCATTGTGTTTTGCGTAAGCAAAATTAAAATTTAACTTGTTTAAATTTTAACATCACAGTTGAAATTTTACAAAATATCTTAATCCTTTAAATCCATCAATTGATTTCTCAACTGTCCACAAGCACCTGCTATATCCTCACCCATAGTTCTTCTAACTGTTGCCGACACACCCTTAGATTTTAAATTATCTACAAATTTATATGCATCTAGTCTTGAAGTACCTTTAAGAGTCCTTTCCTTTACAGAATTTAAAGGTATAACATTGACATGGCAGTTCAAGCCTTTTAATAGTTTTGAAAGTCTTATTACATCTTCCTCACTGTCATTTATAGATTTAATTAAGGTATATTCAAAATAAATTCGTCTATTTGTCTTTTTGTAATACTCCGAACAGGCATCAATAATTTCTTTTATTGCAAACTTATTTGCAATTGGCATTATCTGCCTTCTATATTCATCAGTGGTGGCATGTAAAGAAATTGTAAGAGTTATATTGAAGTTTTTCTCCATAAGTTTATATATTTTATCAACAAGCCCACATGTTGAAAGGGATATATTACGCTGTGAGATGTTAAGCCCTTTGCTCGCACTTATTAATTCTATGAATTTAGTAACGTTATCAAAATTATCAAGTGGCTCTCCTGAACCCATAAGCACTATATTAGTTATAAGTCTATTTTTTCGACTTCCGCCCAAATCACGATTAACTAAAAATACCTGTCCCAGCATTTCCCCAGTCGAAAGATTTCTTGCAAGTCCATGTAATGTTGACGCACAAAACTTACAACCCATGCGACAGCCAACTTGCGTTGATATGCACAAGGTATAGCCATACTTATATTTCATCAAAACACATTCAACAATATTATTGTCTGCGTATTTAATTATATATTTTTTTGTTCCATCCTTGCTCTCGTATTTTCTTTCTATGTTATATTCTGGATAGTCTTTTGCTATGATATCTTTTATTGCTTTTGAAAGATTTGATATTTCTTGTAATGATTTTCCACTATATATTGCATCAAAAATCTGTTCCCCTCTAAACTCAGGTAACCCTATTTTTTTTGCATATAATTTTATTTCTTCAAAACTATAATCACTTAGCATCACTCAACCATCTTTCCTAATATTTCATTATGACCATTAATAAAATCTCTCCCAGAAATCATTTTGCCCGATGGAGATTGACATAAAAGCACTTCTATCGCTCCGTCATTGCACCCTATAATGAATGCTTTTTTATAATTTTGTATCTGTCTCTCTTCAACATCATTAAATTTTTCACTTGCATCACTTACTTTACCTATTTTTATAACCTTTCCTTCAACCATTATAAAACAACCTACCGTACTGGATAATGCACGAACTTTATTAATAATTTCATCCTTATTTTTGCTGAAATCAAGTTTTCCGTCAGACTTTTCTAGTTTTTTTACAAGTGTTGCTTTGCTGTCATCCTGTGGAACAGCCTTGATACTGCCATTTTGAAACTCACCAATAACTTCACTTGCCATATTTCCACCAAGAAGTGCAAGTTTTTCTTCAAGTTCGTTGTAATCTTCATCATTTATCTTATATTTTTTTTGCATTATAATGTCGCCTGAATCTACAAGAAGAGCAACTTTCATTATTGTTACACCTGTATAATTATCTCCGTTAAGCAACGCACTTTGTATAGGTGTCGCTCCTCTATATTTTGGTAACAATGAGGGATGAACATTGATTGTAGGTTTTATATCCAAAAATGATTGTGGCAAAATCTGTCCAAAAGACGCCACACAAGCCAAATCATATTCTATTCTCTTTATTTCTTCAATATGGTTTCTTAACTTATCAAATGTATAGACAGGAATAGAATGTTCCTGAGCAAAAATTTTTGTTGTGTTTGATTTTAATTTTTGTCCTCGACCGCTTGGCTTATCTGGTTGTGTTATTACACCTACTACATTTACCCCATTTTTTAAAAGTTGCGCTAAGACAATATTTGAAAAATTAGAACTACCTAAAAATAAAACCTTCATAATGCCTCCAAATTGACAATTAAGAGCAATTTTTTTTAAATTAAATATAATATAATAATAAAATTAATAAAAATTTTATTTTTAAATAAAATTTATTTTTTACACTTTTTTGATTTTTTTATTTATTATTTAATATTTTTTAATAAATTAATTATTTTTTATATATTTTTTATATTAAATTAATTTTATCATTTTCTTAATTTATTTATTACATTTATTTTTATCTTATATTTTTAGCAATAAAAAATAATAAATTATTGCAACTTAATTAAATTTAATTTTAATTTATTTTAGAGTGCTGTGTGATGCATGTGCAAAGCACGCAAATTCGCAAGAATTTAATAAAATTTTATTTTTATAAAATTTTATCATCACGCAGTTTACATTTTATTTAATCCAGCCTGTTTTAAAAACTTATCTTTATCAAGACATTTATCGATAAAAAGAATTCCATCTAAATGATCGACCTCATGACAAATACACCTTGCAAGCCATTTTTCACACTTTATTGTAAAAGGATATCCATATCTATCGTAAGCACTTACAGTAATTTCATAAGGTCTTTTTACTCTACCCCTAAAACTTCCAACAGATAAGCAACCCTCTTCCTCTATATCTTCACCTTTCTTTGATGTTATTTCAGGATTTATGAGTTCAATAAAGGCATTGTTGACATCAACAATTATAACTCTTCTCAAAATCCCCACTTGTGGAGCAGCAAAGCCCATTCCATCGTTAGCATACATTGTCTCTTTCATATCATCAAGTAAGGACCATAAATCTTCATTAAATTCTTTAACTGGTTTAGATTTTTTTCTTAGCGAACCTTCTCCTACCATTACTACCTTTCGTAATGCCATATTATACTCCTTTTATATTTTTATGATAAGTTTTGAGGATTAACCTCAAAAAACACCGAGGTTTTAGTTGTGTTGTCGACAATATCAAATATCTTTTCTTCTATCTCATCTGCTCTATCTAATTTAAAACGCATCATAATTTGATACCTATACTTATCTTGTATTCGTTTGATGGGCGACTTCATAGCATCAAGATATATTATATCATCCTTATACTCATTTTTCAATTTTTCTATTTCAGTATAACATATTTTTAACAATTCACGTACATAATTTTCATCATGATCTGAAAAAAGTATTCTTAAAATTCGTGTAAAAGGCGGAAATTGGGCAGTTTGTCTTATGTTTTCCTCTTTTCTAAAAAATCCCTTATAATCATAATTTGAGGCAAATTTGTAAACATAGTGTCTTGGCGAATAAGTTTGCAAAACCACTTTTCCCTCATTTTCGCTACGCCCTGCTCTTCCTGAAACCTGAGTGATAAGTTGAAACGTTCGTTCTGTACTCCTATAATCTGCATGATACAAACTTTGATCAGCATCAACTATTCCAACAAGAACAACATTTTCAAAATCGTGTCCTTTCGCTATCATTTGCGTACCTACAAGAATTGCAGGTAAAGTATTTTTAAATTCACTTAAAATTTTTTGATGAGCATTTTTGGTTTTTGTTGTATCATTATCCATTCTAAGAATTTTGACATCTGGGAAATATTCTCTAAGTTTATCTACAACTTGTTCTGTTCCAACTGCACCTTGCCTAATATTTTCACTATAACATATAGGACAATGTGTCAGTACCTTGAACTGCTTTCCGCAATAATGACATTTGAGTCTATTATCTTCACGATGATACACTAAACTCACATCACAGTCCACACATTTCGCTATGTACCCACAATCTCGACATCGCAAGAAAGAAGAGTAACCTCGTCTATTTATAAAAATCATCGCCTGTTTTCTTTGATTTATGACATTAGTTAGATCGGCAAGAAGTTGGCTTGAAAATATACCACTATTCCCAGATCTAAATTCATTCATCATATCTATAATTTGAATTTTTGGCAGTTCCTTGCCATTTGCCCTAACAGGCAATTCGACGAGTTCATAATATCCTTGTTTCGCTTTTTCATAACTTTCAATAGAAGGTGTAGCACTTCCTAAAATTAGCGGACAGTGGTTATATCTCGCTCTAAACTCTGCTACATCATGAGTATCAAAGCGTGGATTTGCCTCGGAAATATAACTTTGTTCATGTTCTTCATCAATAATAATCACTCCCACATTTTCAACTGGTGCAAAAATTGCTGAACGTGCTCCTATTGCTATGCGTGCTTGTCCAGAAAAAATTCTTTTCCACTCATCAAAACGTTCACCAGCAGATAACCCGCTATGAAGTAGTGCAACAAGCTCTCCAAATCTCGCTTTAAAATTTGACATAATTTGAGGAGTTAGCGAAATCTCTGGTACAAGCATAATGGCGTTCTTCCCCTGAGAAAGAACGCTTTCTATTAGGTTCATATAAACCTCTGTTTTTCCACTCCCTGTAACGCCATGAAGAAGATAAGTTTTATCTTCACACATTGTCTCTATTGCTCTTATTTGGGAGTTGTTCAATTTAACCCTCTTGCTTTCTGCCGAAAGAACAAAAGGCGATCGCATGACAACTCTTTTTTCTTTATTGATGATTTCCTTTTCAAGAAGGGAATTAATTGCACTATATCCAAATTTTGCTAACTGCGAAGAAGTTGCTCTACCACCACACTCTTTTAAGTATTCAATAATTTCAGCCTGTTTTTTCGCATTTTTCGGTATTTTTTTTTCTATATTACAATTGTAAGAATAAATCGTTTCAAAAAGTTCTTTTACCTTACCTTCTCTCATCTCGGACGGAAGGAAAAGTCTCAAAATTGAAGCCAACTTTAAATGATTTTTTTTAGCCATAAACTTCATCAGTTCAAGCATCTCAGTTTTTATTACAGGATAATCATCAATTTTTGATATTATTGCTTTTAGTTTATCCTTTTCATATACACATTCGTCGCTTATGTCTACGACAAACCCTTGTAAAACTCTCTTACCAAAAGGCACATACACACGCATACCGATAGATAGTTCCATATCGGTAGGAAGAACATATTCAAATACCTTATCAAGAGCCTTTGCATCTTGGTCTATGATTATTTTAGCATACATTTTTATTGATTATATCATAATTGATACATTATTACAAGTGTATAAAGAAATTAATTTCTTTTAATAAAAAACTCCTTTTTTAAATTAAGGAGTTCTTTTTTATTATAATACATCATTTACACCATTTGTACCATTGAAATCACTTGGAATAACCTTTCTTTTTGCAATTTCTTCACATGCTATACTTATTGCTTTTTTATCTTGATTTGCAAGTTCTAATCGCCTAACGCTTTCAATCTCTTTTGCACGTTTTGATATAATTGTACAAAGAATATATTTATTATTGTTAGTTCTACTTAAAAGAATGTCTATTGACGGTTCAATCATCATAATAATCACCTCGAAATCTAATTTACACCAAATTATACCACAAATTTATCTTATTGTAAAGTATTGATAATAAATTTTTTATAAAAATTGTTTAATTTTATATAAATATACTTAAAATTTTGTAATTTTATCAAAAAAGGCTGATATGTTCCAGCCTTTTTCTAATCAGAATAAGAATTTCTAGATTAAGAGTTATTTAATCTGCGATAAAAAGAGTTATCATGCAAGGTGTAAGAATTTTAAGATTTTATGATAGTAAAACTATTCATCACAAAGATTACTTTCTAGGATTCTTTATATTTGCCTGTGCAGCAGCAAGTCTTGCAATAGGAACTCTATATGGAGAGCAAGATACATAAGTCAATCCTGCATTATGACAGAATTCTATTGAAGATGGGTCTCCACCATGTTCTCCACAAATTCCGAGTTTTATATCAGGACGAGTTGATTTTCCAAGGTCAGCAGCCATCTTTACAAGTTTACCCACACCATTTTGGTCAAGTCTTGCAAATGGATCAGACTCAAAAATCTTCTTAGCATAATATACATCAAGGAATTTCCCTGCGTCATCACGAGAGAAACCATATGTCATTTGAGTTAAGTCATTTGTACCAAATGAGAAGAATTCTGCATATTTTGCAATCTCGTCAGCAGTAAGAGCAGCACGAGGAATTTCAATCATAGTACCTATCTTATATTTTAATTTAACTCCCTTTGCTTTGATTATCTCATCTGCCTTGTTAGCAACTATATCTCGAACATACTTAAATTCTTTCCAATCACAAGTAAGTGGGATCATAATTTCAGGTACAATCTTATAACCTTTTTCTTTGTTTACAGTGATTGCAGCCTCGATAACGGCTTGTGTTTGCATTTCTGCAATCTCTGGGTAAGTAACTGCCAGTCTTAATCCACGATGTCCCATCATTGGGTTAAATTCATGAAGATCTGCAACTGTTGCTTTAAGTCTATCAAAAGAAATACCCATTTCCTTAGCAAGTGCCTTGATTTCACTGTCCTCATGAGGCAAAAATTCATGTAGTGGTGGGTCAAGGAAACGAATAGTAACAGGTTTTCCTTCCATAGCGGTATATATACCAATAAAGTCCTTTCTTTGCATTGGGAGAAGTTTAGCAAGGGCTTTCTTCCTCTCTTCAACTGTGGTAGAAACAATCATTTCTCTCACTGCTGGGATTCTATCAGCCTCAAAGAACATATGTTCAGTACGACAAAGTCCAACACCCTCAGCACCAAAATTGAAAGCATTTTTAGCGTCTCTTGGGTTATCAGCATTTGTTCTTACTTGAAGAGCACGATATTTATCTGCCCATTTCATTATTGTTGCAAACTCACCTACTATCTTAGCAGGTTCAGTCTTGATTTCGCCATCATAAATTTTACCTGTTGAGCCATCAAATGAAAGTAGGTCTCCTTCTTTATATACCTTACCATTCAAAGTAAATGATTTTTCATCCTCAGCAAATTTAAGTGCAGAGCAACCAGCAACGCAGGCAGTTCCCATACCACGAGCAACAACAGCAGCATGTGATGTCATACCACCACGAGCAGTTAAAATACCTTGGCTGGCAGCCATACCCTCAATATCCTCAGGAGAGGTTTCAAGTCTTACTAGAACTACTTTCTCTTTCTTTGCTCCCATCTCTTTTGCCTTTTCAGCAGTAAAGCAAATCTTTCCACAAGCAGCACCAGGAGAAGCAGGAAGTCCTTCTGCAACAGGAGTTGCCTTTTTTAAAGCCTCAGCCTCAAATTGTGGGTGCAGAAGAGCATCAAGTTGTTTAGGATCAATCATCATAAGTGCTTCGGTTTCACTTATAAGCCCCTCTTTAACAAGGTCTACTGCAATTTTTAGAGCAGCCTTGGCAGTACGTTTTCCGTTTCTTGTTTGAAGCATATAGAGTTTACCTTTTTCAATGGTAAATTCCATATCTTGCATATCTTTATTATGTTTTTCAAGTGTCTTTGCAATATTTGCAAATTGTTTATAAACTTCTGGGTTTTGTTTTTCAAGAGTTGAAATAGGAAGAGGAGTTCTTATACCTGCAACAACATCCTCGCCCTGAGCGTTCATAAGATACTCACCATAAAGTTTATTTTCGCCAGTCGCAGGGTTACGAGAGAAAGCAACACCTGTACCTGAGTCTTCACCCATGTTTCCAAATACCATAGATTGAACATTGACAGCAGTTCCCCATTCATATGGAATATCGTGCATTCTTCTATAAACATTTGCTCTGTCATTATCCCAAGAGCGAAATACTGCCTTTACAGCCTCAATAAGTTGAACTTGTGGATCTTGTGGAAATTCTTCGCCCTGAGATTTTTTGTATAAGTCCTTAAACATCTTAACAATTTCTTTAAGGTCCTCCGCTGTCAAATCTTTATCATATTGAACACCTTTTTTGGCTTTTACCTTGTCAAGTATTCTCTCATATTTTGATTTTTCTTGTTGCATAACAACATCGCTAAACATTTGGATAAATCTTCTATATGAGTCGTATGCGAAACGAGGATTGTTTGTAAGAGCACTAAGTCCTTCAACAACTTCGTCATTAAGTCCGAGGTTAAGAATAGTGTCCATCATACCAGGCATAGACACTCTTGCACCTGAACGAACAGATACTAAAAGTGGATTTTTCTTATCTCCGAACTTCTTTCCTGTCATTTTTTCGAGTTCTTTAAGTTTTGACTCGATTTGAGATAAGATATCTTTATTAATTTTTTTGCCATCAGCATAATATTGAGTACAAGCCTCAGTTGTAACAGTAAAGCCTTGTGGAACAGGCATGCCAAGGTTAGTCATCTCAGCAAGGTTAGCACCTTTTCCTCCAAAGAGTGCTTTGTTTTTGCCATCGGCTTCTTTGAATAAATAAACAAATTTTTTCATAAACGCTCCTTTTTTTACAAGCATAATTATATAACAAATAAAAAATAATTCCAAACGATTTAATTAGATTTTTACAAATATTAGAAATCAATTTCTTTATTCGCCAAATAGGTATTAAATAACTACATTTATACAATTATAATTACACAATTATAGTTAAATATTTTGTTGATGTCTTTTTGCTATAATCATAGAAAGGTATAGAATATGGACATAATTGAAGCAATATCTAAGAGGATAAAATATTATTTAAATTTAAAGGGATGGAGCGTTTATAAACTTTCACGTTTGACAGGTCTTAGCCCTAATGGTATTCAAGTTATATTACAAAATGGAACGCATAACATAAAATTAACAACTATTTTACTTGTCGCCCACGCATTTGATGAAGTGGAAAGTTAAAAATAGCGATATTTTAGTAACATATTGCACCAATAAATTAACAAATACATATAAAATTCGACAATTTGCATTGAAATTAAATAAAAAAGTCGTTGATATTTCAAACGACTTCTAATTTTTCAATATCCTGTCCTAAGTTCTGAGATAACTACATTTTCTCTATTTATGCCTATTTTTATATCGTAGACTGAAAATTCTACTATAACATCGTAAAGTTCATGGTCTGTAATATACCTCATAATCTTAGAAAAACCAGGGATATCCCAAAGTTTATCATCTTCTATTGTGGTATGGAGATTATATTCTGGGTTTTCATATATGTTTCGATGTGTTGCCTCGCTGTCTGTGCGTGCTGTTAAATCGATTATATCCGCTCCTATTCCCTTATGGACTTTTATGTCTCCTACAAGGACAATATCTTCTTTGTAAGGTCGATATGAGACGTCAATTGTTACTTCATGAGAAAAATATTGCAATTTTTCTTTTGCCTCTTCAAAGTTTTTAACAAAAAAGAAATTGCCGTTGGTCTTATTAGGACTTCTCATAACAAATTCCTCGGCAGGATATTTATTAAAGAAATCTTTAATTCCGTCTATATCATGAACCTCAAACACTTCAAGCGGAAAATAATTGAGTCTAAGTTCTTTCATTTTATTTATGCTATCTTTTTTATCTTTTATTCTTATCATTTTACCTACTTTTAAAATTTAATATATAACAGATTTAATATTTTATTCTGGTGGATAATTTTGTAGTTCGTCTAACAAACTTTCAAGTTGACTTGGCGTCGCAAAAATTCTACGTTTACATTTGTCTTTCAAACTGAAAATACCATCTTTGCCAACTATTAAATCGTCCCACAGACAACAACCTGCAAATCTGAATATGCCTTCAAGTTGAATGTGAGTGGCTAAGTCTTGATCGGACATTTGGCATTTCCCATTTGGATGATTGTGAACTAAGATTGCTGAGTTAATACCAAATGTCGCTATAAAGAAAGAAATATCTCTGATTTCTATGCTTACCTTTGAATGACTTCCCATAGCAAGACATCTATCTGCTATTACCTCACCCTGATCACTAACACCTAAAATATGTACCTCTTCTTTGTTTTTAAATCTCAAAAGTTTTTCTACATAATCAAGCACATCACCGAGAGTCGCCATAGGTTCTTTTGGTGTCGTTTTTTCTACAACATAGCCATTATATATACCTAAAATGTTGTGTAATTTAAGTGCTGATCTGTATGCCATCCCCTCAACTAATTGTAAATCTTGAATAGGTGCTTCAAGAATTGTAGGTAAAGTATTATATCTGTCTAAAAGTCTATGTGCAAGAGGATTTACATCCCCTCTTGGAAAAACATAACACAAAACTAGTTCGACCTGCTGAATATTTGTTAAATTTTCAAAACCTATTCTGTTTGCAAGTTCCATAAGTCTTACTCTATGTCCTGAATGTATATTCTGCTTAGGTTTAGCCTTTTCCATAGTTTAGTCCTTTAAATTATATTCATTTTGCTTATTCGCTTATATAATATAAAAACAAAAAATAAAAGTCAAGAAAATCAATCGGTTTTCTTGACTAAAATTATTCAAATATTTAAATTTCTCTTTATAAACTTTTTTTAATATTCAAGTGAAGAATTATTCTCTTCGTCTGTCAAGGTTATAGAGGTGTCTGACAATATCATAGATGATAATTTTGACTCATATTCTAATTTGACATCATCTTCTGTCAATCTTCCGTCTCTTAAAGCAGGACTTATAGTGTAAGTTTTGTAACTTGCATTACCATCTGCATCTCTTACTATCAATATTGCGTTTGCAGTGATAGTTGTCTTGCCAGTCTTTGAATTGTACTTTGTATCAATTGAATATTGTATTTGACAATCTCCTGTTATTTCTCCAACAGTTGCAGAAGAATTGGAAAGAGACATATTTGTATCATATACCTGACTTTGAATTGTTACATTTTTAAGCCTATCAATTAAAGTTGTAGGAGTAAGTTCACTTAGCCCTGTTGCAATGTTGCCTGTGATAAGGTTTACATATTCGGTTCCGTCAATTGATGTACAGTTTAAAAGAATTGTAACCTCTCCACTATTTTTGTTGTATACACACTGGTCAACACTATTAACTCTACCACCAAGATTTGCATTTATAAGGTATTTGGTTATTCCTTGATAATTGCTTAAATCGGCATCGGTAAATTCTATATTTAAAGTAACTTTTGATAATTCGTCATTTACTGCTTGTTGATACTCTGCATAAACATCTGCTGCATCAAGAGCATCTTGACTTGCAATTGCAGACTCATTAGCAATAGACTGTACTGTATCTGTAAGACTGTTCATAAGTTCAAGTACAGTATTATAGTTTTCGGCTTGAAAGTTGCTTTCAATTTGAGCATAGAGAGCATCAAAAGTTATCTTGCTGTTTTTAGCATTATTTTGACTTGTCTCGGCAGAAAGAAGAAGAGTTTCTAGTTGTGATTGAGTTTGCTCATCAGCGCCTTTGTTTACATAACTTTCGATTGATGATATTGATGTAGATATAAGGTCAAGAGAATCGCTAGCAGCACTTGCAAATGCTGGGAGTCCAGCATATAATTTCTCTGCTGTTGCCTTTGTTTGAGCAAGGCTTTCCTCTGCCTCTTTAATACTTTCTTGTGCCTGTTCGATAAGTTCATTAAGGCTAGAAATAACCTCGTTTGCTTTGGTGTTGGCATCATCCGTATAAGATGCAATATTACTACTATTAGTTGTTATAGATTCATTTATTGTGTTTACTTCTGTCCAATTGCCAGCCTCATATTGTTCATTAAGTTCTGTCTCTGATGCAATCATCTGCTCATATTCTGTGTTCGCTGAATTTAAGGAAGTTTGAGCCTCAGAAAGCAACTTACTTAAATCAGACGCAGTTTCCTCTCTTACATTTTGTGACAAACTTGCAAAAGCAGTTGCGATTTCCTCATTTGTAACCTCGCTCGTTCCTTCAAGTTGGCTAACAAAATTGTTTGCAGTGTTGTAAGTTGTTGTTGCTATATTAATATTTGAAGAGGCATTTGTAACAAGCCCACCTACTGCATTGTAAGCAGATTTCGCATTTTCTTTTGCTTCTTCTGCATTTTGGTCGGCTCTGCTTGCATTTACACTATTTTCCCTGCCATAATGAACAGCTGCCCAAACTCCACCCAATATTATCGCTGCTGCAATTGCAAGTGATACAATTGTTTTTGGCTGTTTAATCCACTGTTTAAATCTAATACGCCCGTTTTCAACATGTTGTATAGTACTTGGGGCATTGGTTCCATCACTGCCTTCAGATGCTTCACGTCCTGCTTCGTAATCACTAGATTTTAAAATCATAATATCCTCCTTACTTTATCTATATTATAACTTAAAACCGACTATTTGTCAATAGGCAATTTTAATAAAAAATTAATAAAATTGTTGATATTTTATTTGTTTTTTCAATGTTTTAACTTTATTTTAGTCATAAATCTTTTCATCCAGATATGTTGCCGATAGATCTGCGAGATGAGAAAGAAAGCAAAGTGGATATCTGTAAAACACATCACTGATTAGGAAACTACCATTTTCAACCCTTAGGTCGAACTCTCCCATATGCCAATTTATAGCAAGTGCCTCTTCTCGTGTAAGTTTCATAAAGCCAGAAATCATATATACAGACTTCTCTCCATGCCCATATGGCAGACTATCCTCAACTTTAAAATATGGTTTCTTTCTCCATACACCATCCTCATCTTTAACGTTTCGAAAATCTTCTACATACATTCCAACCTTGCAAACATCGTGTAGCAAGCCTATTATCGCCACACTCTCTGGGCTTACCATTCTATGCCACTCTTTACCAAATTCCATCTCGCAAAGTTTAACAAGTCTTTTGTAGACATTTATAGAGTGTTGACATAGTCCACCTTTAAAATTATTATGTCGTCTTGTGCTTGCTGGTGCAGTGAAAAAGTCTGACTTTTCAAGCCATTCAAGCAGTTTGTCAGCACCGTCTCTATCTATATTATCATAGAAAATTTCTAAAAATTCTTCTTTTGGCTCCATTTTTCTTCCCTTTTAACTTTGTTTTAATAATTCTATTAAATTTTTCAAACTTTGTTCCGACAACTTCTCGTACTCACAAATTTCATCAAAAATATCTTCCAATTCCGTCATACGAGAAAGCGCATCAGCGGAGAAGGAAAGTCTTTTAAATATGTTGTTAAACTCCTCCTCTTTTTTGCCTGCAAGTTTTTCATAGTCCAAAATATTACTACAATTAATTCTATAAACATCAACTATCTCTTGGTCGCCATCATTCTCATGCAATTTTAGTAAACTAAATGCTGTGTCCGTATTATCTTTTATATTGTCAATAAGCATAGAGAGTTGTTTTTGCATATCGAGAATATGCTCTTTATTATCAATCCCATCATGTGAATGGTTATGTAATTCTTCTTTCATATATCACTCCATATTAAAAATTCAAACATAATTATAATAAATTTAGTTAAAAAATGAAAATAAATTGAGATAGTTTATAATTTTTTTATAAATTTTGTGCAAATTTAAACTAAATATAATAATTATTCATTTTCAACATCATCTTTATCTTTGAAATATATAGGATCATAAATCTGCAAAATTGACATTCTATTCGCCCTTAAATATTTTTTGTATTCCTTTTCTTCAAAAACAAATTTATCTCCATTTAGATTAACAATATCGTTATGCAACGCTTCTCTGTAAATGGTAGGCTCACAATACAATTTATACCCCATAAACCTAATTAAAACTATTTCATGCAGTTTTGTAGCCTTACTATTGCCAATAGTAGCATGCGTGGCGTCTATTCCCACACATCTCAATAGATATGCCATAGTTGTTGCGTCTCCTGTACAAACTGACCTATTTTTTACAAGGCAATTATAGATATCATTTATTTCCATTGCCTTATATTTTTCAATTAAAGAAAGATCAGCGTCGTATATTTTTTTCTTCTCTTGTAACAAAGATTCCTCAAAATCAGAATTTTGGACAATGTAGTCAAATATTTTACTAATTTTATCAAAAAAAGAATTCTCTTTATCTAAACCGAGTTGATTTAAAATAATTTTTGTTTTATCTTGTATTTCTTTAATTAGTTTAGTATTCTTATCTTGTGAAATTTTATCATTCTCTTCTACCTCTTTTTTATACTTATTAACAGCATAACAAATTTGCTTTATATCCTTTGGGAAATTACGCAAAGCATCTGACAATGTATAGATGTTGCCATCAATCTTTATAACTCCATCTTTGTAATATTCTATATTCATAGTACACCTCTATATCATTATAACTAATAAATTATTCTTTATCAATATAAAAAGTGAAAAAAATTCATAAAAAAAGAGTTTTTTACGATATTGACAAATTTCAACATCAAAAACTCTTTTACTTAACTATTAAATGTTATTAGACAATCATATAGGGATAGATTTCTATATTTTTCATAAAGTAACATGCTTCGCTGAAATGCGAGAAGGTCGACCGCTTCCCACACAAAAACCCAGACAACTATATCTACTACTTCGACTATAAGCCAATAACAATCAAAAAAGTTTACTAAAAATAATAATACCAAAGTTAAAACCGATAAGGCACACATTACAAAAAATATTTTCATATTATTTTCAAGTTTCCGCATACTTTCTTGACAGGTGTTATAATAGTAATTTTTTATAGCCCGTCCAAATATCGTTTTGTCCGTCTCAGATATACCTTTACATGTTACATCAATATGAATTTTCTTCTTTGGCGGTATGGGCTTGACGGCATTGTCAAGAAAACTTGCAAACTCAGCATTTATAGTTTCCTTTTTGTCTATGACAAAGGGTGAAAGAACCTCTGTCTTATCATTAATAGTAAGGTCTATAATAGCCCTTCCACTTTCATCTTCTTTAAAGTCATGGCTTATTTTCCTCTTATTTTTTATCCACTTAAAAATATTTAACATCTATGCAACTAATTCCTCTTTTTTCATTGTAATAACATCGCACTTTTCTACTGTGTCAACTTTAATTGAAGATTTGAACTCATTTTCAATTAAAGAACTTTGCACGGCAAAATTATAGTCATACTCACAAAGTACGGTATCTTCATAGCATATTCTAAACCTATAATATCCATTCGCTCCGTCTATCAAATATATGTCCTGGTTACATTCAACATAATCGCCATAAATTAATCCATCCGTAGAATAGGAATAAGAAAATGTATAGTTAGACATTATTCCCGTTCCATTTATATATAACCCAACTGCCAGTTCATCATTATAAATTACTTGAATATTGTCTATTTCTGGGTAGGTAAAGTCAACATTTGAAATCTCTGGAATTGGATATTGATAATATGAAGAGCCATCATCAAAGTAATAGATATAATTTTGAGGTATTCTATTCTCAGCATAAAAACCTATTCCCTCTTCTAAACTCCCACCTAGTAATAGATAGTCATGTTTATGAAGATTTGTGTAATTATTTCTATACTGTTCTCTTTCCTCTTCTGAGTAATATGGATAATTCTCCTCGAAAAAACTATCCGCAATTGCTGGGTCATTCCAAGTAACATCCAATCCATACCAATTGCCATAGAGATAAACATAACTCCACATATGTCCGCCAGCCTGACCGTTTTGGATCATATATCCAGCACCTACAAGATTTGTTATTTCCTTACCATCCAATAAATATTTCATAGCATACGAATAGCCATCACAAACTGCAAGATCATTCACAAGTGCACCATAGGCAGTGTGAACGAATGGTCTACCATTGGGATAATATTCACTGCTGGTATCTTCAACACTCAAATCATACTCAACATTTTCAACAAGATAATCATTAAAGAACATTATAGTCTCATAGTCTGTTGCTCCATCTGGATAGGCAAGATCCAATTGTGCATAGATATAATCTCTTTCTTGCTCCATTCTGTTTATTGCATTATCAATCTGCCATTCATATAAATAGTCATAGGCATAGAAGTCTGTCTCTCTGTTTGAAGAATCGAGTGATACAAACACTACCTCGGTCAACGTAAAGCCACTTGTTTCTGTATAAATTCCCATATTCCCAAAACTGAGCCAGAACAAATCGGGGTTATCAAATATAAGGGCTGAAAGTGCTCCACTTGTAGCAACATATAAGTAATCAGAGACCTCGTTTAACTCATTACTATCAAGATAGTCGCTTAGGCTAATTGAACTTGCGCCTGATTTTAGTCCTCCCTCTTTGTATGAGCCATCTTCGTCATATATGCTATCATAGAAAGCGGTATAAATTTGCAAGGTAAAATAGTTTAATCTATCATCTTGATTTTCTTCTAAATATTGTCGATAGGTATTTACTCCTACCATTGTCTCTTCATCAGAAAAATTGAATTGACGATTGTTATTTCTTACAGCAAAGTAAATTATAACGCCAAGAATTATAATAACTACCGCTATAATCAATAAAAGTTTTATATTTGACCATCTATTAGTTTTCTTCTCGTTCATAATTATTAATATAACATATCCTCCCTAAATTTCAAAATAATTAGTCAAATTTAATATTTCTTTTATATATTGTATCACTTTTTAAATAAAATATTTTGAATTAAATACAAATTTTGCATAAAAAACTAAAAAATTTATAAAAATCATTTGACTTAAAGTATGCTTTAATATGTAAAATTAAAATGTAAAATATAAAAGGAGGGTTTATGAAAAAATCAAAGGTTTATTTTACAAAAAACATTTCTTCACTTTGTTTATTAACAATAATTCTACCTAAAAATATATTTCTTTCATACTTCTTGATAGTTTTACCTGAAATTATATCACTTGTAATATACATAATAATTTATAAAAAAGGAGGTTGGATGAACAATATAAATAAAGATCCAAACCTATTTACAAATAAAATAAAATGTTTTATATTTGATTTTGATGACACTCTTTACTATGGTGTTGACTGGACTGAATGGAATGATATGCAACAAAAATGGATTCGCTCACATTATCAAGATCTAACAGACGAGCAGTTCTCATCTCTTTGCTTGCAAGCAACAGGGAAAACAAACCTTGAAGGCAAGGACATTGTTCAACTTCTTATAAAAGAAGAAGGTAGTGCCAAAGCATACCTCGACTGGCGCAATTCCATAGACGGAAAGATGAGCGAGTTTGAAAAGAACGGCCAAGTTGTATCTATGGATGAGATTAGAAAATTTAGGTCTCAGTGTGATAGACTTGGAGGGAAAATGTTTATAGTCTCAAACTCCACTCAAAAAGGCATTGAGGTATTTGCTAAGCACTATAAAATAGACCTATCACTTTTCGACGGAATATATGTAAATCAGTATTCTGCCGAGGATGCAACAAAAAAGAAAATTTATCAACAGATAATGAACGACAACAATCTATCAAACGATCAAATGATGGTAATTGGAAATAGTTACAAGCAAGACCTAGCCCCACAAAAGAACTTAAACTTTGCACCTTTCTTTGCAAAGACGGTTTCACCTATGATGAGGTGGTCGAAAATTAAATATTCTTATAACGTAAAATCTAGTAAAAATAATAGCATAAAAAAAGATGAATCTCGTTTGAAATTCATCTTCTTTTTTATTAATTATTTTGCTCTCTACCTGTGTTGCCACTACCCCTTTGAAGCGAACGAGCCAAAGATTCAACAGCCTTTTGAGTAGCACGATTTGCAGTAGTTGACGTCTCTGTCGATTTGAGTAAAGATTTCATACTGTTTGCAATATCGACAAGTGCCTCTCTTTGAGCAGTTTGCTCTCCAAGAATACTTGACTGAGTTTGAGCAGATTTTGTCTCTTTCTCTGTTGCTTCGAGTTTCTCCTTGTCTTCTTTCTTCTTCTTAGAATACTCCTCAAATGGACCACCCTTATATGAAAGCGATTCTCCGAGCACCTCTTTTGCACCTGCAAGGGCTTTGTCGCTCATTAATAATGAACCAGCACCCTTGATTGCCTTTATAAAACCATCTGCCAACGACTTGCCTGCTTCCAAAGACGACTTGCCAAATTCTTTGCCAAATTCTTTTGCAGCACCAGACATACCCATCTTTTTGGTATCGTAACTTCTCTCGTATTTGGTCTCACCATGTTCATCAGTAGTCTTATACAATTTGTATTTATCTTGTATGTCTTGCTGTTTGAGTTGAGCCTTATCCGCTTTACGCATATGTTTAGCACGTGAGTCTTGACTTTCAGCATATCCAGTAATCATTGTCCTTGCAAGAGTGTTAAGTTGCTTATTAGTCTCTTCATTTGCTTTTTTCTTCGCTTCTTCTGGCTTCATCTTGTCATTTTTTATGTATTGCTTTACAAGTTCGCTTTCGTTATTACGTATTTTTTCGGCTTCTTTATTGTATTTATCTCTATCCTCTTTGCTTACACCTTTAATGCTTGCTCCTGATTGAAGAGCAGTTTTAATTTCGTCCAACTTAATCTCTTCTCTTGCTGCTTTCGCTCCTTGGGATCTTTGTTTCCTCGCCTGGTGATTTGCTCTCATAGCAGATGTCCTCGCTGCAACACCTTGCGCAACTGCCTTTCCTGCACCGACAACAGCACCTTTGGCGAGATTTCCGCCAGCACGCACAGCGCCACCAGCAACATTTGCAACAGGTTTTAGCCCTTGTTTTAACTTGCCACCGAAACTACCTTTCATTGGATCGCCAGCATCGACAGCAGAAGCACCACCTGCAAAACCATTCACAAGAGTTATAAATTCTTTCGCCATTAACAGTCCTGTAATAAGCATAACAAGTTGTACGATACAATCAACCACTTCTAGATTAAAGAAATTTATACTTTGCACATAAGGCAGTATCAACAATAATAGATTTATACCAAGTATTGCACCGAAAGCCATCATAAGTTGTTGCATAAAACTCGTTCCCCAATTTTTGAATGCTTTAAAGTTATCAAGAGGAGCAAGTCCTAACAGTGCTGGGTATACAAGGAAGAGTGCTGCACCCTTTATAAGTCTTGTCATAAGACCTAAAATTATTGAAATCATAATTCCAAAGGCTGAAACCACGCCTACAAAACCTACAATAAAATTAAACTGCCAAAGGTCATAGAATATCCATAAAATTGATGTATTATACTTTGTAAAACTCTCTACTGAGGCAGGTGCCCACCAGTCTGTCCATGCAGCGACAGGAGCAACATCTTGCGAATTGCTTACAAGTTGTTGATAACTATAACTTGAACTTAAATAAACATTATTTTGGAAAAGGTAATCGACTTGACCTGCCATATACTCTCTTCGTTCATCATTATTTACAAGTGATCCATATCCTGAGTTGTCATCGCCAAGAAGATGTAAACTATTAGAGGTAATCAAATTTCTTGCCTGTTCTAGCGTATAGTCGCCATTTCTAACCCTGTTTGCATTATATGCGGCGGCATTAAAGAGCATGCCTGAGAAAGTTGAGGTCGTGCTTGGCAAACCACTTCCAAACAGGTCATAATTTGTAAAAGTATAATTCTCATCACCTGAATCACCAGAAGAATTATATGTAATCTCCTGTTCTTGCAACATTGTGTTTGTTACTTGAACGCCAAACATTTCTTGGACTTCGCCTACCGTTCCAGAGCCTGCTGTAATATTGTCAAGAGTGCGAAGAACGAAGGATGTTAGTTGTAGTCCTAAGATGACTACGACAGGCATAATAGCAAAAGTTACAATAGCCTTACCAGCAGTATATATGTATTTCCATGGGCTTGTTTGCCCGCTATCTTCATTATAGTGAGACTTAATTATTGCCGCCATGGTTGTTACAGCAAGTACAATAAGTCCAAAAATCGCAAACGACCAAAAGACTGTATTTAAAGCCTGATACACAGGAGCAGAGTCTCCAAACCCTAGTATTCCATAGATGAACTCGGTGAGCGGATCTGTCCCTGTTACAAGGTTTGGATTGCCATTTATTGTTTGATAGTAATAGTCAAGCCCTGCAAGTTTTCTTACTAGTGCCTGCATAGCATCAACAGCAGAAGCAAGGCAAGCATAAAGAAGGTAGATACCTTTCGGTATTAAATCTACAAATGTCGCAATCTGTTCCCAAAAAGTTAGGTTCAACGTAGAGACGCTATTCAATTAATCCCCCTAAAAATCTTACAATATATCATTTACATTATAACAAATAAAAATACAAAATACAACAAAATGGAATTAAAATTTTAATTTATTTTTAAAATATGCTCATTTTTTAAATTCTATTTTATTGAAAATTTCTATAAATTCATCTAGCGTAAAACTTTCTGCTCGTCTCGATAAAACATTTGCGTCTAAATAGTTTACCGCATCTTTAAACTCTTGCGAATGAGAAAGGTTATTTTTTAAGGTCTTTCTTCTCATAGAAAAACAGGTTTGTATAAACTTATAAAACTTTGCCTTGTCAATATCATAATTTTTGCTAACATCAATCACGACGACAGCCGAGTCAACATTAGGCTGAGGGAAAAACATTTTCCGACTGACAAGCCTTGTGATCTTCGCATTGCCAAAGAACTGCACCATTACAGACAGCACTCCGTAATCTTTACCACCTGCTTTTGCAACAATTCTTTCCGCCACCTCTTTTTGAACCATTATTGTGAGAGAGCGCACTTTATCTGAGTTATTTAAAAATTTAAAAATTATAGGCGAGGTAATATAGTAAGGAAGATTTGCTATTATTTTATAGCCACCTAAAAAATCTTTTTCAATATCCTCTATCTCATATTTCATTATATCGTCAAGCACAAACTTAACATTCTTTAAATTTAACGACAACAACTTCTCTTTTAAATCACTGTCTATTTCATAACTGACGACACTCTTTACCCTTTCAGATATAACTTTTGTAAGAGTGCCTTCTCCCGCTCCTATTTCAAGCACGTCGTCATTTTTGTCTACTTGGGCGTCGTCAACAATGGCATTTAATAGGTTTTTATCAGTAATGAAATTCTGCCCAAATTTTTTCTTAAAGTTATGCGTCATATTCTAAACAATCTCCTAGCGTTTTTTGTTGTAATTTCTGCCACCTCATCAATAGTCAAACCTTTAAGTTCGGCGAGATTTTCTGCAATAGTTGGAATGTAACTTGGCATATTCAATTTGCTTCTATAAGGATGAGGTGCAAGGTATGGACAGTCGGTCTCCAAAATTATATTTTCAATTGGCACTTTCCTTATCATTTCTTTCACATTTTGAGCATTTTTGAAAGTAGACACTCCGCCAACAGATATACAAAAGCCAAGTTTTATTGCCTCTTTTGCTATCTCATAACTTCCACTATAACAATGAAGTGTTCCGCCTGTCAAGTATTGTCTGTTTTCTTTTAATAAACTTATCATATCTCCGTAAGCCTCTCGACAGTGAATTACAATAGGTTTATTGAGTTTATATGCAAGTTTTATTTGTTCTAAGAAAACCTCTTTCTGCATTTCCTTATTTGGCATCCCTTCTGTGTATTGCAGTCCTATTTCCCCTATTGCGACAACCTTGTCATGCTTTGCAAGTTCTTCAAGTTTACTTTCAACATCTTCAAATTCGGAAACATTTTCTGGATAAATTCCTATTGACGCATAAACTCCGTTAAATCTTTCTGCCAATTTTACCGCTTCAAAAGAAGAATTATAATCAAAACCTGATGTGATTATCTTTGACACCATACAATCATTTGCTTTTTTGATTATCTCATCCTCATTACCTTTAAATGCCTTATCAGTCAAATGTGCGTGAGTATCTACAAACATTTTCTCTCCTTTTATATATTCTAATATTTTTTAACAAAAATGTCAAATTCTTATCTTTTTAACAAAAAATAAGTTGTTAAAATATATATAATAAACAAAATTATTAAAATTAAAACAAAATTTTTAGCAAAAATGGCAAAATTTAACAAAAAATTCTATTTTTCATATAAAGGGAATATTATAAAACATGAACAAAATTTGGTTTGTTATGATGGTAGGCTCGTTTTGTTTCCTTATTTGGACTGACCCGTCAAACATTTTAAATTCTATGATTGATGCCTCTGGAGAGGCCTTTTCCCTATGCATTGAACTTTGTGCTGTCTATGCTGTGTGGATGGGTATGCTTGAACTTGTAGAGGCAAGTGGGCTTGGCGAAAAACTTGCAAAACTTCTTCATCCTATCATAAAAAGGCTTTTCAAAATTGATGATATAGAAACTGAAAAAATGATCGCCCTAAACATGTCCGCAAATATGCTCGGACTTGGCAATGCTGCAACACCTATGGGTATAAATGCCATGAAGCGTCTGGATGACGGAAGCGGAACCGCCACCCCTGCAATTATTATGCTTATCGTTTTAAATGCAACCTCCATTCAACTTCTGCCTAGCACTGTTATCGGACTTCGTGCAAGTGCTGGTTCTTCTTCGCCAGCAGATATAATACTGCCAACAATTATTGCTACCGCTTGCACTTGTCTATTGGGAATCTGCCTTGTCAAATTATGCAATAGATTGCGAGAAAAAATAAAAAACAATAAAAAAAGGAAAAATAAATGAGTGCTTATATCCTACCTATAATCTTTATTGCCCTGTTTTGTTATAGCAAATATAAAAAGGTCAACACCTACGACACTTTTGTACGTGGTGCAAAAAAATCTATTCCTCTTGTCGTAGATATTTTCCCTTATATTGCTACCATAATGATTGCGGTCGCTCTCCTCCGTGCGAGTGGGATAACCTCATTGCTTGCCGATGCACTTTCTCCTATTTTTAATTTTTTAGGTGTTCCGACAGAACTTATTGAACTTGTCCTGCTTCGTCCATTCACTGGCTCGGGAAGTTATGCACTTCTCAATGATGTGCTTGTAACATATGGTGCTGACTCTTATATTTCAAGGTGCGCCTGCGTCATACTTGGTTGCTCTGAAACAATCTTTTACGTAACAACAGTATATATCTCTCAAACAAAGGTAAAAAAACTTCTCTATGCAATTCCAATTGCACTTGTGTGTGCGACTTTTGGAGCAGTGTTTGCCTGTCTATTATGCCGTGTAATGTAATTTTATTTTTACTTTAAAAAAATTAACCAAAAAAGTATTTAAACATCAAAAAAAATACAAAAACATAAAAATATATAATTAAAATTGTGAAGAAATTAATTTTTACTATTTTTATATTTATGCAGACCTTCCAACTCAATAATTGATATATTTGAAGCAATAGACTGAAAAAATAGTTTCAATCTTCTTAAATCTTCACGTTCATACTTCTCAGCGAAGGTAATTGCCAAAGCACAGGCAAGAGAGACAAGTTCCGCTCCTGACATATCCAATTTTTTCTTGTTTTCCATAATGTTATTTATTCTCTTTCTATAAAAAATGATAGAAAATATTGACAATAAAATTAATTTGGCAATACTGAGCAATAACGACCTAAAATTATTTACTAATATTAAAATGAATTAAACATATTATGTAGACATAAATATAATTTTATTGTATAATTTAAATATGGAAAATTTTTTTAAAAAAGTTTACAAGGCAGTAAAATTAATCCCTCGTGGAAAAGTTTGCACTTATGGTGAAATCGCAAAATTTTTGAGGATGCCACACCATGCAAGACAGGTTGGCTGGGCGTTACATAAAAACCCACATCCAATCAAAGTCCCATGTCATCGTGTGGTGTTTGCTGATGGAACCCTATCTCCTGCATTTGCCTTTGGTGGTGAAAATAGGCAAAAAGAACTCCTTTTAAGCGAAGGCGTTCAATTTAAAGATGATAAAGTTGATATGAAACAATGTTTTTATAGATTAACGTAATTTTTTAATTAATAAAAATATTGACATTTTATCGTAATTTACATTATAATATTTGTGAACTCTAATTCAGAGTCGAGAATTTTTCTCTTCGCATATAGGATAATTGCTTTCTGCAAATTATCTGTGTGGATAGGTATTCACAAAAAAAGGATGCTTTTTTAGCATCCTTTTCCCTTTTAATTAAATTGACAAATTTTAAGTAAATCGCTTGCTATATCAAAATATTTTGTGTTTTCATCATATTTTTTGCCAATATTTGCCATTATTTTTACTAATTTTCCCCTAGGCACACCGCTAATTTTATCAAGTACAAAATATTTTTTATTCTTTATATTATAAATTATATCATAACACTTTTCATTAAGATAAAAAGGTACAGGCAAACCTAATCCAATGAATGCTTGTATAAAAACCGTTTTACAAAAATTTTCATCCTCTTTAAAACAATCATACCTAGAATACAGTCTATATTTTGAGACAAAACCTTTGCATTCCCATTTGGTTTTGTTTTTTCTTATCTTTTTATAGATTACCCCTCTTGCAAGTATTTTTAAAATCGTTTTTAATGCCCTATCATTGTCTTGATACCTTAAAATTATATCTTCAATCTGTTTTTTAAATCTTATTTTTTCCTTGTCTGCAATACCTATCGTGATTGTGTCTGCAAATGAAATTTTAAAGTCTAACACGTTTACACTTTTAGGAGTGTCCTTGTCGGTAAAGCAATTAAACTTTGTATCAAAATGAATTTGAGTTTTGTTTTTATAGCCAATGCTCTCGTCATAAAAAATTTTATTGACAGTGCTTGTCAATCTCGCTTTTATTTCATCTTCTGGTACTCTTCTATTTACTATCATAATAACATCATCAACAAACCTTTCATAAAAAGCAATATCTTTGTAGGTATTTTTAATTTCTCGGTCAAACTCACTCGCAATCACTTCTGCCATTGTAGTATTTAAATTAATTCCTGGCATACAATATTTCAAAAAATTTGCGTAATCCTTCAAAAAGTTTTGTTGAAAATCATTTAATAGTCTATTTATCTGACATTTTTCAAGTATATAATTTAAATTTAATGAATTAAAATAATTTTTAAAATCAAATCTTACAATAGTGTAATTTCTTAATTTTTTTACTATTTTGTCAAGATGAGAGGCAATCTGTACTTTATTATTAAAACAAACTTTCTTTTCTTTTAAAATAATTTTATTAATTTCATCTATTATTGTTTTTTCAAAAGAATTAGGTCTGACTGTCACAAATTTTCTCTTTTTAGCCATTTTCTTGACTTTTATCATCCTAAATTTTAAATTTTCTTTTAAATTATATGATTGTTGGTCCATTATCCACCTCTTAGTATAATTTTACAACACATCACCTCTTTTCACAAAGATATATGTCAAAAATCACAATAAATTATCTATCATTTTCAAAAATATATTCATCTGCAAGTCTTAACAACGATTCTTCTTGTTCTTTATCTAGGCTATATCTTTTTATAAACTTTTTTATCTCTTCCTCATCTTTCATAAACAATAGTTTTGTGTTAAATAAATTTGCACATAGATAAGCATCAATATCTATTTTTGCCTCTCGGTATTCTTCATTGTTCTCAAACTCTTTAACCTCATTTTTATATTGATTTATTATATCTTTATCTTCCCTCATTTTCTTTGATAGATAAGGGTATAATCTATAATTATAGTGTATTACTTTTAAAGCTAAGGTCTTATTATTTTTAATATTTGGCGTAACCGCCTTATAGCAATGAAAATCTCGTTCACTTGCAATGTTTGCAAGTTTTAAATCACTTCTATACTTCCACGGCAAATCAAAGAATAGCGATGGACTTGTTTTCAATGCTTTTCCAACTAGCAATCTTAAATTTTTAAGTCTTTCGGACAAATATTGATAAGCAAAGCCATTTTCCTTGACTAGTTTCAGGGCTAACTCTCCGTCATTTTTTAACCATGGTCCCACATATTTTAAGGCTTCAACTCTATAAGTCTTAGCAAAAAATATAGCAAGTTCTTTGCTCTGTTTTAACCTCTTTGATGCAAACTGCATAGCCTCAGGATTTTCATATACTGCAAGTTTTACAACATCTTCGTTATCTTTAAATTGCTCGCTTGCATACTGCAAAGTCATAGGATTTTCTCTTAGCATATAGATTAAAGTATCTAAATTTTCTCCTAACTTACGCTTGATGCTGTCTAATATTTCTTTATCAACTAAAACAGCCCTGCCTGTATTATGGATAATCTCTTCTATGGTAACTTTTACCACTCCTAAATCAATCTTATTAAAGCTTTCTCTTATTGCCTGTTTTTTTGACTTTACTTTCTCTTTGCCTAAATTATTTAATAACACAGATATAATAAGACTATCATCTTTGCCCATAAACACCTCTATTTTTTATTAATTATAATATATAACTATTCAGGTGTCAATAGCAAATGTTAAGAAAATACATACAAGAATTGCTAGTCTTAAACCTTTTGAATACTGTCAAAATCAACATTGGTGAAATATTGTTTCAATGTTGTCATGTCAGACACTTCATGTGATGAGCTGTCAAACATCAACATAACCAGCAAATCACAAGAATAAGTTATGTTTGAAACATAAAAATATTCGGCAAATTGATAACTTATAATTCCTAATATACTTGATTCACTATTAGAAGAAGTGATTGCACCCTCAAAATGACAATCTTGAACGATAATTTGTGAACTGTTTACACCAATAAAATGTTGATTTGCAACAAAGTTGACTTCATATGCAGAAATATTTCCATAATTCTCGCATCCCTCTATTGTTCCAGGATAGTTTGACGCAGTTAGCAAAAGGTAAATTTATTAATTTAGATTTCGCTAGATTTTAAAAATATTTATACAAAGTCTTAATATTTTATCTTACATATTTAATTTTTTATTCCATTGAATACTTTTTCTCATTGTACAGATAAAGTTTAACATAGATTTACACTTTAACTATTTTATCTCAGATAACACGAAAAAAGAGCGAAGAATAATCTTCGCTCTTTTCTTTAATTAAATAGTAAGTTGCAATTTTAAGTTATTGATTAACAGTGTGTATCTCTACACTTGTACTTCCTAGAATATATACTC
>CALWJU010000041.1 GCA_944381105.1 uncultured Clostridia bacterium
TAGTAGTAGACCTTTATAATAAAATTTTTACTTCAACACCAGAGAAAATGCCAGAGGAAATAATCAAAGAGGGGACTTTGTTTCATTTTACTCCGGTATATAATAAGGCAAGTGGGGAAATTTTATATGATAAAGTAGAAAGCATTGCCAAAAACGGTCTACTTTCTTTGGATATGTTGACACATCTTTCAGATGGAACAGATCCTGCTTATGTTTCTTTTCATTCTGTTTTAAAAGGTGAGAAAACATTAAAGGATGTTATGTCCCGATTTTCTGGCGATGACAGGGCAAAAGATATTGGTTATGGAAGTTTAATAATATTTATAAATACAGACACTCCTGCAATTCAGGAGTTATTGAAACTAGGTAGAGTTGGAATTGATGACTACAATGATACTAGGCTAGAAGATATGATTAATCTAAAATTCGCTGATTGGGAAATTATAAAGAAAATGTTTGTGCTTGACAATACTTGGTGCCCAGATGCCGCCAGTTCGCCTGGTGTATGTTATCTTCCTATTGGTGTGCCTTCAAGTTATATTAGTGCGGTTGTTATTCCAAAAAGTATTCAGAAAGATGAAAAATTGCTATCTATTTTAAGAAAGGGTTTCATAAATGCAAAACTCTTAGATGACGACGGCAACGAAATACAGGAAGAACAAGAAACAGAGCGGGAATAGGTAATATGTTTCGCTGTATTTAGAAAAAACAAGAAATTTTTTTAGAAAAACAAGATTATTTTTTATTGATTAATAACTATTAAAGGGAGTGCAACTTTGAATCAAGAAGATAATAGAAAAGTTGTTATAAGATTCACAGAAGAAAGTGATTTAAAACAGTTGCCGTGGCTTTATAGACGATACCATAACGGAGATACTCACTTAGAAACCGATATCGATGGTATGTATAAAAAATTTAGCGAACTAAAACAAAATGATAATTATAAATTTGTTTCAGCGGTAGACGGAGACAAACTTGTAGGTTTTTGCTCGGTTGTAATAAATCAAGATATTGTAGAGAGACAAAAACCTATTATAATGCTTTGGAATTTGAGGGTGCATCCTGAGTATAGAGGGCAGGGTATAGGCAGTCAAATTATGAAATTCATTGAAGATTTTGGGAAAGAAAAAGGAGTTGATTTTATATTTTTAGGCTGTGATGCAGACAACCAAAGTGCAAGAAAATTTTACAAGAAACTTGGCTATGGCGAAGATTATGGATTTTATAAGTATTTGTAATAATAGAATATAAAAATAAAATGATTAGAAAACTATTAAAGATTTACAATTATAATTAGGTAAAAGAGTTGGGCTTTATTAGTTGCCAGTACTGTTACGGCAAACATAGAGAAATTCGCGATTTTTTAATTTTAGTATGTAAATTCTTGTTCCATTTGGTTTACATAATCTTTATCTGTTTCAATAATTGTGTCATATATTTTGCTGATATTGCTTCCAATAGTGGTTATTGTCCCATCAACATTAATTGGTTCTTGCAATCTATTTATATTTTTGTTTATCCATTCTCTTTTTTCTTTCAAAAGTTGAGCATGGGTCTTTTTTGTCCCATCTTCATTATACACAAGCTTTAACACTGGAAATCGTTTCACCAAATTCCAGCCATTCGTACACATTTGGGCATCGACTAACTCTGACACTCGAAATGCAAACGGCTCAACTTCTCCTTCTAAAATCGGGTTGGTACTTATAAGACCGATATGTTTATTAAAATAACAATCATTATATTTTTTCTCTTGCTTTTCGCTTACGACAAGTTCTCTTTCTGTCTTTTTTGAAAATTCTGAATTTGGCACGCATTCAGCCATAAACTCAGCTATTTTTTTGTAACTTGTTCTAATCGCTTCACGCTCTATTAAAAACGAATCATGATTAGCCCGATAAAACCTTGGTTCACATGAAACCAACATGCTTTCTTTTGTATAAATAATTGCTTTTGGAGATAATTTACAAACATCAGATTCTCTGCATATTGCTTCTTGCTCAGCATGACGAACTTCATGAAACACGCAACGAATTATATCATTTATTCTTGAGTTTCTTTGAGAAATACTTCCTTTGTAATAAGGTCCTATCTTAAAACCAGCATAATCAGCACTAAGGGCATTTTCATTTATTCCCAGTGATAGAGTGCCGTCTTGGTTATGAAGCATTGCAAAACGAACTTTCTCATCTTCGTCATTTAAAGGCAAAATGTCTCCAATAGGGAGTTTGAATGAACTGTTATTTACAGTTTCAAAGAAGAGTGTCTCTACCATCGGAACAATTTTTTTCTGAACAAAGTTAGTTCCTTCGCAATCTGGAGAGGATATAATACTAACAAAAAATTTTTTTAATTTTTCATCTATTTTCATAACAATTTCCTTACATTAAAATTATAACATATTTATTGTAAATTTTCAATATAAAAATAATCTGATTTGAAAATAATTTTTTAAATAATGTTATTAAGGTTTGAATTATAATAATTTTATGATATAATGTAAGTATGCAAATCACACATATTGGCAAGGAGAATGCCACATTTCAGCAAATTTTTGCACTTAAAAATAACAGAAACAAAAGATTGCATATGGGGCAGTTCTTTGTTGAAGGCGTCCAAAATATAAAAAATGCTATAAGCAATAATTGGCATATAAATGCTTTTATTTTTTCGCAAGATAAAGAGTTGTCTCAATGGGCTAAAAGTATTCTTCATTTTTCTGATATTAACTATGCTTTATCAAGTGAACTGATGAATAAATTAAGTGATAAAACAGATACAAGCGAAATACTTGCTATAATCAAAATGAAACAAGAATTTAATTTTTTTAATACAAAGAATCCTGTGTATGTTCTACTTGATAGACCATCAAAGAAAGGTAATTTAGGTAGTATAATAAGGTCTTGTGATGCTTTGAATGTGGATTTTTTATTTTATTCTGGTCATAGTGTGGATATATATGACCATGAAGTTATCACTGCATCAATGGGTTCATTTTTCAGGGTGCCTTTTGGTTTTATAGAGTCAAATGAAGATTTTTCAAGTTTGATATATAACCTTAAAAATATGTATAAAGATTTTCAAGTGGTTGCGACTTCATTACAAGCAGAGGATAAAATTCAAGATTGTGATTTTACTAAACCTACTCTTCTTTTGATTGGAAATGAAGCGGATGGGCTGTGTAAATTTTACAAAGAAAATGCTGACAAGTCTATTATAATACCTATAAAAAAAGATATAGATTCTCTTAACGTCGCATGTGCAACTTCTATTTGTTTATATGAAATTCAAAGGCAAAGGAGTTTATGAAAATATATATATTTAAATTTGCTAATTGAAAATAATTTATTTGAGTAGTCTTAACGAATACAATTATTTGGTTTTATAAAAATAGGAGGGGAATATTGATTAAATTGATGGGTAAGACGTTTGATATAAATGATTACATTGAAAATGTCTATTGCTTAGATAATTTTTCTGCGTTTTGCGTTAAGATTGATGGTATTAAATACAAGACTGTTGAGCACGCATTTCAAACAATAAAATTTTTAGATTCTGCACCCGAAATAGCGGATAAAATCAAAAATTCCAATTCTCCATTTGAGGCACGAGAGTTAGCCTATAATTACAAATTATTGAGGAGAAAAGACTGGGGACAAGTTAAGTATGATATTATGGAAATGTTGTTACGACAAAAGGTAAATCAAAATGCCTATGTTAGAGAAAAATTAATCAATACAAGCCCATATACTATTGTTGAAGATTGTGGAGAAGATGATGATAAAGATTGGGGGTGCGGACTCGACGGAACAGGTAATAATAACTTAGGTAAATTATGGATGAAAGTTAGAGATGAAATATTGCATTAATCTGTATGATATGAAAATAATTAATAATTCATTTAGATTTATAAATATCTGCATTAGTAGAATGTAGTAGTGAATAAAAGACATAGAAATTAATTACATTTATGGTAGCAAATATGTAAAATAATATTTAAGAACATATCACTTATTTTAATCATCTATTAGTTTTTCAAAATCTTTTGGAAAGGGTACTGAAAAAGTTAGTGTCTCTTGCTTAAAAGGATGATAAAATGATACATCTTTACAAATAAGGGCAGTGTGGTTAATCGTTTGAGTTTTGTTTCCGTAAAGTTCATCGCCAAGCAGGGCATGTCCTATACTTGAAAGATGCACTCTTATTTGATGAGTTCTGCCATGGATAAGGTTTACTTTTATAAGAGTAAACTTTTTTATTTGATTATCTTCCTTTATCTCGCAAATTTTAATAGGGCGGACAAAGGTCTTTGCATCTTTGCCGTCATTTGCTATCTCTCTTTTCTGATTATTGATTTTATCCTTAGAAGTGGTTTTTATCTTTTTATCAATTACTAAATCTCTATCTATAACGCCCTCGCATATGGCATAATAGGTCTTATTTATATCCTTAATTTCTTTTTGTGAAATGCTATCTTTTGCAACAATCACAATACCTGATGTGTCTTTATCTAATCTGTTTATAATCCTTAATGTAAAGTTTGGGTCTTTGTCTTTCATATATAAACATATTCCGCCTGCAAGGTTAAAGGAATAATGCGATTTGCTAGGCATACTAGCAAGTCCTGCTGGTTTATTTATTAGTAAGTAGTATTCATCTTCATATACTATATTTAGTGGTAGTATGCATTGCATAATAGTAGTTTTGTTGTTAGGATTTGAATTGATGGCAAGGTCATCACCAATAGAAAGAGAATGGTTGATTGTAACATCATTGCCGTTTACCTTGATATATCCCATCTGTTTTCTTAGATTTGTAGTAAAGTTTTCTGAAAAATCGTTATCTTTTAAGAAAAAGTAAATGGTAGAATAGTTTTTTGTTATTTGATAGTGCTGATATTTTATCATAAAGTGCTCCTTTTGATATATTTTTAAATAAGTCGTGTATGCCAATTTTGAGACATACTTTATATGATTATCGTTTTGTTAATGTTAATAATAATTTACAGAATGAATTGAACTTATTACTTGGTTTTTTGTTAGAGTAGAACACAGTGAAATAGAAGGGAAAGTTAATGTGAAAGGTTATTAATTTCATTGCTTCTTAAATTATCTGCTTATTAATCAACTCCAACATAGTATAGCAAAAATATATTATTTTGTAAAATTTATTTTAAACCACTTTAAAAGACTTGACATATTTTTTTTATTATTATATAATTTTAATGTTTAAAAGCGATGATGAAAGACTAGTAACAAGATGTAATTATTCCAGAGAGCCTATTAGTTGCTGAAATATAGGTATAATGAACCTTGTGAATTCACTTTCTAGCTACATTTATGAAACTATTTTCCTTAATGCGAAACTTATAAAATGTGTTTGTATCAGTAGCAAATTTAGTAATGATTCTATAAGATGAGTGTAAAAAATAGCTCTAATCTCTGCGTAAAAGATAAAGTTATAAAGACAAAATCTTATGTTTTATTAAATGATGGAAAATAGGTGTAGTTTATGTCGTAAAACCTGCGTTAAAGGTAATTAAGGATTGAATTTATATAAAAAATAGAGCGAGTGGTAAGTTAAAAATGCGGTTATATCTTACATACTTAGGTCTTTGATGGTATAACTGTTAAAAAGCCCAAAAACGCAAAATGATTTAAAGCGAATGTAGTTATCTCGCAATTTGGAAACATCACTTTTTATGTCTTGCAAGATTGGTTATTGTTTATACTTTTAATGGCTTGTGGATATATAGATTCAATTAAAATTAGGTGGTACCACGAAGAGACCTTCTTTCGTCCTAATACGAGAGGGTCTTTATTTGTTATAAAGGAGAATGTTATGATAAGTGAACAACTTGAAACAATAAAGGAGCAATTACTTGCTGAAATCAATGGTGCTGAAAGGGTCAACCAAATAGGACAAATTAGGGCAAAGGCTTTTGGAAAGTCTGGTTCGATATCTGCACTATCAAAGGGTATGAGAGATTTGAGTCCTGAGGAGAGACCTAAATTTGGGGCAATGATTAATGAACTTAAAAAAGTCATCGAAGAAAGTTTATCTTTAAAGGAAGGTGAACTTGAAGAAATAGAATTGAAGAATAAACTTGAAAGCGAACAAGTGGATATAACTGAACCTTCAAATATAAGAGAGATTGGAGCACTTCATCCTATTGCTGATGTAATAGATAGACTTACGGATATATGTGTCGACATGGGATTTTCGGTTGTTGAAGGCCCAGAAATAGAAAGTGATTATTATAATTTCGAGGCTATGAATATACCAAAAAATCATCCATCTAGGGATATGCAAGATACTTTCTTTATAACTGACGAAATACTTTTAAGATCTCACACTTCGGCAGTACAAGCAAGGGAGATGGAGACAAGAAAACCGCCTTTTAAGATTATTTGTCCTGGAAAAACATATAGAAACGATAGCGATGCAACACATAGTCCTATATTTCATCAAATTGAAGGATTGGTTATTGATGAAAATATTTCAATGGCTGATTTGAAATCAATGCTAACAATACTTATGAGAAGGTTGTATGGTAATGATACTAAGATAAGATTTAGACCATCATTTTTCCCTTTCACTGAGCCAAGCATAGAGGTTGATGTATCTTGTCCTAGTTGCCACGGAAAAGGTTGTAAAATTTGCAAGGGTAGTGGTATGCTTGAACTTTTAGGTGCAGGAATTGTAAATCCAAAGGTGCTTGAAATGTCTGGAATTGATAGTAAAAAATATCGAGGTTTTGCTTTTGGTTTTGGATTGGATCGTACTGCAATGATCCTTAATAGTATAAACAATATACGTAATTTTTACAGAAATGATATAAGATTTTTAGAACAGATGAAATAAGGAGTAAATATGAAAGTAACATACAATTGGTTAAAAGAATTTGTAAATTTAACAGCCTCACCAGAAGAGGTCGCTGAAAAATTGACTTCTGCTGGAATGGAAGTTGAGGAGATTATTTATCAAAATAAGAACCTTCATGATGTGGTTGTAGGAAAAATTTTAAAGATTGAAAAACATCCACAAGCAGACAAATTGGTGGTTTGTCAAGTAGATATTGGCAATTCAATTACTCAAATCATAACTGCTGCAACAAATGTTTTTGAGGGGGCTGTTGTGCCTGTAAGTTTGCCAGGTGCAGACCTTGTAAATGGTATAAAAATACAAAAAGCAAAGATGAGAGGTGTAGAGTCATGTGGAATGTTCTGTTCTGGTGAAGAATTAGGTATAGATGAAAACTATTTTGAGGGAGCAGGCGTTAATGGTATACTCATATTGCCAAAGGACTTTAAAGCAGGTACTCCTATTGAAAAAGCGCTTATGCTTGATGACGTTATATATGATATAAATATCACACCTAATAGGGCTGATTGTATGAGTGTAATAGGCATAGCGAGAGAGGTTTGTGCTATATATGGTTTAGATATGAGAAAGGTAAATCTAAGTTATGATATTGATGTTTACGCAAAGGATACCATTCATGATTATATAAAAGTTAACGTAAACACTCCTAACTGTCAAAGATACATGGCGACGGCTATTACTAATGTAAAAATTGAAAGGTCTCCTTTATGGATGAGGGCAAGACTCAATGCAGTTGGTATAAAGCCTATTTGTAATCTTGTTGATATTACAAATTATGTTTTGGTTGAAATGGGACAGCCACTGCATGCGTTTGATCAGTCTATGATAGAAGGGCAAGAGATTAATGTAAGACAGGCAAAAGAGGGCGAAACAATTGATGCACTCAATCATAATACCTATACTCTTGATGAAAATACTATGGTTATTGCTGACAAATGTAAACCTATGGTTATTGCAGGGGTTATTGGTGGAACAAACTCTTGTATAAATGAAAATACAAGTAAATGCGTGCTTGAAAGTGCTATATTTGACCTTAAATCGATTAGGCTTACAAGTAGGAAAATAGGTGTTAGGACTGACTCGTCTGCTAGGTATTCAAAAGGAGTAAATGTAGCAAATGCAGAATTAGGAATGGGAAGAGCGTTGCATCTGGTTACAAAACTAAAATGTGGCAAAATTGTACGTGGAAGAATTGATATTGCCTCTGTTAAAAATGAAGCAAGAAAAATAATTGTATCGGCTAAACTTATTAACGATATACTTGGTCTTCAAATAAAGCCACAAGATATGATTAGAATACTAAATAATTTGAGCATAGAGTCAACCCTTGCTGGTGATAAGATTACTTGCATTGTGCCTCCATATAGAGAAGATATAGAAAATGACTATGATATAGCAGAGGAAGTCATTAGATTTTATGGTTATGACGTTTATGACAATATTGAATATGAACTGTTTAAAAATTCGAAAGTAAGTGAAGGACATCATCATCCTAGACTTGCCTTAGAGAGAAAATTTAGAAATTCTCTTGTAGATTTTGGATTCTATGAAAATATTTCTTATACGCTTGTACCGAGCGATAGTGCAAATAAATTGTTATTAAATGATAACAGAAAGAATTTGATAAGAATTGCAAATCCAATCAGTGATGAAATTTCATGTATGAGAACATCTTTGGCGCACTCCTTGCTTTCAAATATTGCCTATAATCTTTCTGTTGGTAATAAAAAAATGAAAATTTTTGAATGTGGACGAGAATATATTGCAGATAGTTTGCCACTTGAAAAATTGCCTGCTGAGAAAAATATGCTTGCTCTTGCAATTTGTGAAGATGATAAGGAACATAAAAATTTCTTTTATATGAAAGGTATAATAGAAATGCTTTTAAATAAGACTTCGGTAGAATACACATTGGTTCGTTCAAAAGAACCTTATCTTCATCCTGGGATTTCTGCTGACATTATCGCAAATGGTAAGGTGGTAGGGTCATTTGGGCAAATTCATCCAATAGTTGCCAAAAATTATGATGTGCCGAGTTATGTGGTCTATGGTGAAATTGATGATGATTATCTATCTAATCTTGTTGAAAAACAACGTGCATTTAAAGATATTTCAAAATATCCTATTGTTGAGAGAGACCTTGCCATAGTTGTAGAAGAAAAAGTTTCTGCAAAGGAGATATTAGATTCAATTAAATCTTCTTGCGGTAAACTATGCTATAAAGTGGAACTTTTCGATATTTATAGAAATCAAGATTTAAAATCGCAAAGTAAAAAGAGTCTAGCGTTTAATATAAAACTTTCAGACCTTGACAAGACACTTACTGATGAAGAGGTAAATAAAATTACACAAAAAGTTCTTAAAGCGTTGTCTTATAAATTTGGAGCGATACTAAGATGATATATCTTGATAATGCGGCAACAACTAGAATGTATGAAGGAGCGGTAGACGTTTATAAAAAATACGCCTGCCAATCTTTTTATAACATGTCAGCAGGGTACAATAAAGCAATAGAAGTTGCAAAAGATATAGATGAAACTAGAAATCTCATATTGAAAAAATTAGGAGTTAGAGGATATATAATATTCACAAGCGGTGCTACTGAAAGTAACAATCTTGCTATATATGGTAGTAAACGAAATGGTAAATGGGAATATGTATTTTCTGAGGGAGAACATCCAAGTGTATACAATGTAGCAACTGATCTTCAAAATCAGGGTTTTGTTGTTCATTTTGTAAGGTTAAAAGAAAATGGTCAGATTGATTATGAACAATTACAAAATGTTATAAACGAAAGGACAAGACTCATATCTGTGATGCATGTTAGTAATGAAACTGGTGCGATAAATGACTTAAAAAGAGTAGATTTAATAAGGCAAAAATTTAGTCCAAAGGCTTTGTTGCATGTTGACGGAGTTCAGGCTTTTTGTAAACTAGACTACAAGATAGGGGACTATAATATTGACTTATATACTATATCTAGTCATAAATTTCATGGGCCAAAAGGTGTTGGTGCGTTATATGTAAAAAATTTGAATGCTCTAAAAAATATCACTTTTGGTGGTGGACAAGAAAAAGGTTATAGGTCGGGTACAGAGAATACGAGTGGAATTATGGCTATGGGATATGCCATAAGTCATTTCAACACCAAAGATAATTATAACTATGTTGAACAGTTAAAAAATCTACTGAAAGAGCAACTTTCTGTTGATAAAAAGATAAAAATCTTTGATGTAGGAAGTCCATATATTCTGAGTGTAACCTTTCCAGGTGTCAATGGCGAAACGTTAATGCGAGCATTGCAAGATTATGATATTTTAGTAGGCAATGGTAGTGCATGCTCTACTAGAAAGGCTGGTAATAGAGTGCTTGAAAGTATGGGCTATAACCTTAATGAAATAAAGTCTCATGTAAGAATATCTTTTTCAGAAGAGTTGTCCTTAAAAGAGATTGATTTTGCTGGTAAAAAGATTGTTGAGGTCTATAATAACATTTTGGAGAAAGTGAAATGAAAGTTTTATTATTAAGATTTGGCGAATTGTATTTAAAAGGGCATAACAGATATGTCTTTGAAAATATGCTGATACACAATATAAAAAATATGCTGGCAGGAGAGGATTTTAGAATATCAAAGACTTTCGGGCGTTATGTTGTAACAGATTACAGAGAAGAACGTGAAATTGAACTGATTGAAAAGTTAAAAAGAGTGTTTGGACTTTATAGTTTAAGTCCAGCAGATGAGGTTGACTCTGACGTAGAAAAGATAGAGGATTACATTTCTAAAATAAAATGTGAGGGGGAGAGTTTTAAGGTTTTTGTCAAAAGAGCGGATAAGTCTTTTCCTATTTCCTCAATGGAATTTGCTAAAAAACTAGGTGAGATTGTTTTAAACAATAACAAAAACTCCTATGTAGACTTATACAATCCAGAGCATGAAATTTATGTGGATATAAGAATTAATAAGAAAGCCTATATTTTTGATAAGATTATAAAATGTCAAGGAGGACTTCCTCTTGGAAGTTCTGGTAAAGGGCTTTTACTTTTATCTGGTGGAATTGATAGTCCAGTTGCTGGGTTTTTGATGGCAAGGCGAGGGATGATGTTCGAAGCGTTGCATTTTCATAGTTATCCTTACACATCAGAACTTGCTAAGGATAAAGTAATCACACTTGCTAAACATTTGACAAATTACGTTGGGAATTTAAGACTTCATATTGTTTCTTTTACAAAAGTACAAGAGGAAATTCACAAAAGATGTAAGAGTGAATTTATGATAACTATAATGAGAAGAATAATGATGAGGGTCGCAAATAAAATTTGTGAAAAGTATAATCTTGGTGCGATTATTACAGGAGAAAGTTTGGGACAAGTAGCAAGTCAAACAATGCAGAGCATGACAGTAACTGGCAGTGTGGTAAAAGATATACCAATTTTTAGACCTTGTCTTGCTATGGATAAAGAGGAAATAATTCAAATCTCAAAATCTATCAACACATATGATACATCTATTCTTCCTTATGAAGATTGCTGTACTGTTTTTTTACCGAAAAATCCTGTTATAAAACCTACTATCAAACAAGCATTGGGGGAAGAACAATATCTAAACGTTGATGCCTTAGTAGAGGAGTGTTTAGAAAAAGAAGAAATTTTAGAGGTGTCAAGTGAATTTGATAACAGAGACTGACGTAAGGCAATTTATAAGCACTTATGATATTTAATTTGCCATGATATTAAATTGGATAAGTTTTGGTAAATTATATGAAATCGAATAAAAATTAAAAGATGTAACGAGTTAGAGAAGTTTTTGCTACAAGAGAAGGGTAAGTCCCTTCTTTTTTTATTGTAAAATGATTTAATGTAAGTTTGTACAATATGCAATATGCGCAGGGGAAGATAAGCAAGAGATTAATATAAATAATATATTGTTTTATAAATATGAGTATATTTCTGTTTTGGGAAAAATAGTAAACATTCTATATGCATAAATGGTTATATTTATAAAATGTCAATTTATAAAATTTCATATTATGCAATATATATTAAAATTTCATGTATAAATATACAAAAATCTCTTGCATAATTATAAAAAATGTTGTATAATAATCAAAAATACATGTATAAAGATAAATTTATATTTATGCATGATTTCTATAACCCTTTAAATTAAAGGCTTATAGCGATTGAAGGAGTACAAATGGCAAGAAGTGCGAGGCAATCAAAAATATTAGAACTTATATCAACAAAAGAAATTGAAACTCAAGATGAACTTGCGAGAGAGTTGAGAAATGCTAATTTTGATATAACACAAGCAACTATTTCAAGAGATATTAAAGAACTTGGGTTGACTAAGATTTTGTCAAGTACTGGCAAATACAAATACTGTTTTGTTGGTTCTGATGAACAGGTTATTTCAAATAAATACATAACAATTTTCAAGGAATCGGTTATATCTGTCAAGGTTGCAATGAATCTTGTTGTGATAAAAACTATGAAAGGGCTTGGAGCAGGGCTTAGTAGTTTTGTTGATAAACTAAACATTAATGAACTTATGGGAGCGGTCAATGGCGATGATACTGTTATGCTTATTTTCCCTACTACCACTCTTGCTAGTCAAGCAGTAGTAACTTTAAATGATATGTTAAACTAAAAGGGGTTTTTATGCTTCAAACACTGTCTATAAAAAATATTGCATTGATTTCTTCTTTAACAATTGATTTCGGTAAAGGCTTTAATGTTCTACTAGGAGAAACAGGTGCTGGAAAAAGTATAATTTTTGATGCCTTAAATTTTGTCCTTGGTGCTAAATTAGACAAAACACTTTTGCGTTATGGTGAGAGTGTTATGAGGGTTGATGCTGTATTTTCTAATCTAAAAGAAAACGCTTTGACACTATTAAAGGAACTTGGAATAGAGGAAGACGAGGTAGCATTGTCTAGGTCTTATTCGGCAGATGGTAAGTCTGTTATAAGAATAAATGGTATTCCTTCAAGCCAGAGTGTACTTAAAGAGGTAGGTGAAATACTTGTAAACAGTTATTCTCAACATGAAAGTATAGATTTACTTAAAACAAAAAATCATCTTATTATGCTAGATAAGTATGGCGGAGAAAAGGTAAGGGCTATTAAGGAAAGTTTACAGGTTGATTATAACAAACTTAGAGAGATTGAAAAAAAGATAAAAAATTTAGGCGGTAATGAATTTGAAAGAGAAAGAACAAAATCTCTTCTTTTATATCAGATAAATGAAATAGAAAGTGCTGATTTAAAGGTCGGTGAAGATGAAGAGGTTAAAGAAAGACTTGCATTTTTAAACAATGCTTAGAAAATTTTTCAAGCAATAACTACATGTGAACAGATTTTATCTGATGACAATTCGTCTAGCATCAATAATTTACAACAAGCATCTGGACTTTTGGCTGGCATTTCAGGTTTTGCTAGCATTGATGATTGTAAAAATAGACTTGATAGCGCAAGGTTTGAACTTGAAGATATTTGCCAAACCTTAATTGATATAAAGACTGATGCTGAGTTTGATGAAAATGAGTATGAACAACTTGATAAGAGATATGACTTAATTAAATCACTTACTAGAAAATATGGTGGCAGTATAGAAAGAGTTTTAGATTATTTACATAATATTAAATCGCAATATGAAGAACTTGAAAATAGCGAGGTTTTACTTTCGCATCTTGAAAGTGAAAGAAAAAAAGAAGAGGATAAATTAAACCATCAAGCAGAAATATTATCCAATTTAAGAAAGGATGTAGCAAGAGAGATTTCTCAGAAAATAGTATCCGAACTTCGTCAGTTGGGCATGAAATCCAGCACTTTTGATGTTAAATTTTCTAAGTTAGATACAATAACGGCAGAAGGTTATGATGAAGTAGAATTTGAGTTTTCTGCAAATAAGGGGCAAGAACTTAAATCACTATCAAAGACTGCTTCTGGTGGGGAACTTAGTCGATTTATGCTGGCTGTTAAAAATATATTTGCTGAGACTGGTGTTGCTCAGACATTGATTTTTGATGAAATTGACTCTGGAATTAGTGGTGAGACTGGAAATATAGTAGGACAAAAATTGTACAATATTACAAAATATGCACAAGTGCTCTGTATTACACACTTACCACAAGTTGCAAGTTATGGTGATGAATTTTTCTATGTAAGCAAGCAAGAAGAAAATAATACCACAATTACTAATATAAAACATCTTGAAGGTGATGAAATTATTTTTAACATAGCGAGAATGATTGGCGGTAATAAAGTAAGCGAAATTGCTTTATCTCATGCAAATGAAATGAGAAATTTAGCAATAAAGAATAGAATAATATAATAGAAAATGAGCAGACTAATACTTAGGTATTGGTCTTTTTTTTAGGAGGAAAAATGCAAAAAAGAAATAAAAGAATATTTTTTGTATTAGCAGTTATTCTATTTTCGCTTATTATAAATGGTATAGATTTTAATAGTATTTTTGGTATTGAAAATAATTTTTATACTAGTTATTCTGAAGTTGAGAAGGCAAATAAAGAGGGGGCTTTTGGAAATTTTATATCAATGTCTTTAAATGAAGATGAGGTTTCAACGGACAATAAAAAAGAAGGCAATGGTAGTGTATTGTTTAAATTGTTTGGATTTATACCAATTAGAAAAGTTAATGTAAGGATTATTCCTGAGGATGATGTATATGTAGGAGGTTCTCCGATAGGGCTGGCTGTAAGTGCTGATGGTGCGTTGGTAGTAAGCGACGTCGTGGTTAGTGCAAAAGACAATCAAATATTAAAAAATAAATCAATAAAAAATGGCGATATTATTAAAAAGATAAATGGCAAGGATATAAAGAATATAGATGATATTGATGAGGCTCTACAAAGCAATAATTCAAATGAAGCGGACATAGAAATCATTAGGAATAATAAATCAAAAACCTTAAAGGTTGGTCTCTTGAAAGATATTTCTAATAGATATAAATTAGGTGTTTGGGTAAAAAATTCTCTTTCAGGCATTGGCACTTTGACTTTTGTAAAAAAGAATGGTGAGTATGGGGCTTTGGGGCATCCAATTACAAATTCAAATAGTGATAGTATCGTTCCTGTTAAAGATGGCAATATATATAATTGTAATCTAATAGGTATAAATAAAGGTCAAAAGAACAAGCCAGGAGAACTTAGAGGGGTGTTTTTGCAAAAGAATCCAATAGGAGAGATAACAAAAAATACAGCGTATGGCATTTTTGGAAAAACTGAAAATATTGATAAACTTGTAGATATGAATAGGGTGGTTTCAATAGGTGGACGACTTAGTGTGAAGCCAGGTAAAGCAAAAATCGTTTCATCTGTCAGTGGTATACAAGAAGAATATGAAATAGAAATAATTAAGGCAAATTACCAAACTAAAAGCAATGATAAAAGTATAGTTTTTCGTGTTACAGATAAGGACCTCATTAATTTAACAGGTGGCATTGTACAAGGAATGAGTGGTTCGCCTATAATACAAGATGGTAAACTTGTAGGAGCAGTAACACATGTATTTTTAGCAGATTCTACAAAAGGCTATGGGGTATATAGTGATTGGATGTTGGAGCAATTTGATTAAAATTTATTAAAAAAAGGTAATATAAAATTATTACCTTTTTTGTAAAATAAAATCTCAGATTGTATGGTAGTTAAATTCAAGTTTTCGATGAATAGAAAAATAAAATTAAGAAAAACTAATTAGCATAAAATAAATACAAAATTATAAAAATACAATCTATCAGAAATACAATCATAAGATTATATAAGAGATAGTTAGGTTGCGAATTATTTCATATTGCCGATAAATAGGGTTTATCCATTGTATGAAAAACTGACAGGTGTAAGTAGAAATTATTGTAGAAGTTTGACATATATTTTTGCATAATCACAATATCATTATAAAATTTTATATAATGTAAAAAGTATATATAAACGTATTGCATGTTATTAAAATATCAAAAACATGGTAGGGAATTTGCATTTTAGTAGATAAAATAATAAAAGTAAATGAAATAATGAATGATAATAGGTCAAGTGCCCATAAAAGATAAAAACTAAAAAGGGTGTTAAATAGTAGTAAATTTTGTATATTCGGGGTGTTTTTTGTGTATAGAGGGGTGTTACAATTATTTTCTTGCTCCATTCGTATATCTATTCGCAAAAGACAAGTTTTACGAATAGATATGTGCATAATAGCATTAAATTACGGTCTATTATGTTATTTTTTTATAATTATTCATAATTGCATAATACTTTTTTATTCATCATTTAAAAATTATTTACCTTCATAATGTGCTTTTAATCAAGTCCTAATTTTTATAAAATTTTTATTTTTATTTAAGTTTATAATTTAATCTCTTTTAATTTGTCTTAATCCTATTCATCATTTTATTAAAACCTAGCATACTATTTCCGCAAACCTCATCTTTAAAAATTGTTTGGTCATAGTTATTGATAGATCTAATATCTTTAAAGGACTTTATAACTAAATGATTTACTATTTTAATAAAGACCTTATAAATGTCCTTGCCTAAATATAATTCATCTGGTATTGAATATAAAATACTTTCTAGAAATATCTGATTACAAGCAAAGCCATTTGTGTTGTAGTATAAGGTATTAAATATTTTTAAAATTTTTACAAAATTCTCACCTACTTTATCTATTTTTTCAGATAATCTGTTTAATCGGCTATTTATATTTATTTCAATGAAACCTTTTTTTCGACCTGCATAATATTTATAATTTGAACCATCATAACTTACAATGTATATATATATTTTTGTGTTAGAGCCAAAATCATCTTTACCTATAATTTGTAATATGTTACCATTAAGATAAACCATGCTTGTTTCTGTTAAATAATTTATAATCGTGTTTTGCAAATCATCTGCTAAATTATATAATGTATATTTAGATAAATCTATTTCTTCTTTTTCTTGCGCATTATCAGAGGGTTTTTCTTTTTTTCTATGTTTTCTCTTCCTTTTGTAAATTACCTTTCTATTCTGCCAAGCGATTTTTATTTTTTCTTTGAAATTTTGCCAAAAAGGCAATTTTTTTACAGTATTTAATTCAAGTTGAGAATTTTGGATACCTAAAAAATAAACGAAATTTGATGTATCAACAAATCCACCACTTATCAATTCGTTAACTGGTTGTAATATTACATTTTTTGCTGTAACAAAAGATATGTTTTTTGATAAATCTTGAACGGAAGCACCTAGTATTTGATTTATCAAATTGTTTACATTTCTTATATACTTTTTATTTTCTTGGCTTGCAATATTATTAATTAAATCACTTGTAATGTTGATATCTGCCATATTTTTTATTATTTTTTAGGACGAATTACACTTGTACCGCCCATATAACTCCTTAAAACCTCAGGTATATTTACGCTTCCATCTGAATTTAAATTATTTTCAAGAAAAGCAATTAGCATCCTTGGAGGTGCTACGACAGTATTATTTAAAGTATGAGCAAATTTTATACCATCTTTTGACTTAAATTTAATTCCCAGACGCCTTGCTTGTGCATCTGAAAGATTAGAACAAGACCCAAGTTCACCAAAATATCTTTTTTGACGAGGACTCCAAGCATTTAAATCGCATGATTTTACTTTTAAGTCAGCAAGGTCGCCACTACAACATTCCATTACCTCATGAGGTATATTTAATGTACTAAAAAATTCTGATGAAATTTGCCACATTTTGTTATACCATTTCATTGAATCTTCTGGTTTGCAAATAACAATCATTTCTTGTTTTTCGAATTGATGAACACGGTAAATACCTCTTTCTTCAATTCCGTGTGCACCAACCTCTTTTCTAAAACAAGGTGAATAAGACGTAAGGCATAGTGGCAAGTCTTCCTCTTTAAGTATAGTATCCTTAAATCTCCCAATCATAGAATGTTCACTAGTGCCGATTAAGTAAAGATCTTCGCCTTCTATTTTGTACATCATATTTTCCATTTCTTCAAAACTCATAACACCATTAACTACATCACTTCTAATCATAAATGGTGGAATACAGTACATAAACCCTTTATTAATCATAAAATCCCTAGCATAAGACAAAATAGACGAATGTAATCTTGCAATGTCGCCAGTCAAATAATAAAAGCCATTTCCACTTGTTCTTCTAGCACTATCAAGGTCAAGTCCATTTAATCTTTCTAGTATATCAGCGTGATATGGAATTTCAAAATTAGGTATTTTAGGCGCTCCAACAGTCAATCTTTGTACATTTTCACTATCATCTTTCCCAATTGGAACGTCATCAGCAATAATATTAGGAATAGACATCATATATTTTTTTAATTGACTAGATAGATCATTTTCTTCTTTTTCGATTTCCTCTATCCTTGCATTATTTTTTACAACTTGTTCTTTTATTTTATTAGCCTCATCAATTTTCTTTTCACGCATTAGTAGCCCAATTTGACTACTTAAAGTGTTTCTTGTAGCTCTTAGTCCATCACCTTCTTTCTTTAAATTTCTTATTTGTTCATCAAGAGCCAATACTTTATCTACATATTCTAATTTATGGTCTTGAAACTTTTTTCTAATATTATCCTTAACAAGATCAGGATTTGTCCTAATTAAATTTATATCTATCATTTTCGTATTTCTCCTATGTGATTATTATACTTTTTATTAAAAAATTAGTCAATCAAAAATATAAAAATTACTAACAAATATGAAATATAATATAAACTATGTGATGATAAAATTTTACTAACGCAAAATTTTAATAAATTCTTGCGAATTTATGTGCTATTAGCACTCATCACATAGTATGTAAAACCATCAGTCTCACTCTTGCAAGCAAGTTCGACTTCCGATATTATAAACTAAATGATGTTAAAACTTAAACAAGTTAAGTTTTAATTTTGCTAAACGCAAAAAACACAATAAATTGTGTTCATCACATAGTATGTAAAACCATCAGTTTCACTCTTGCAAGCAAGTTCGACTTCCGATAATATAAATTGCATATGGTGGTTTTTCGTCTTATACAATCAATTTTTTGCATAAATTACATATATAGTATGTTGTATATTATTTAACTGCCAATATATAGATTTTAAAGTTTTTAAGCATAGTTAGAAATTTGTTTTGATATTTTAAAAATTTATGCTACAATATGTATTATGAAAAAGATAAGTTTTTATGAACAAAGAGATTTAAAAAATAGAATAAGAATGTCTAAGTATGTAGAAAAACTCCCCGACTATTGCTTAGATTTCTTTATTGGAATTGAAAATAATACATCTTCGTTAACTAGATATAATTATGCAATGGATTTGTTTATTTTTTTTAACTATTTAGCCAATTATGTGTTTAAAAAGAAGGAAGTAGATATAACACTTAAAAATTTAGACTCGCTTAAATCTAGAAATATAGAGCAATATCTATCATATTTATCTTTTTATGAATTAGACGGAAAACAATACAAGAATGACGAGAGAGGAAAAGCAAGAAAACTTGCTTCGCTACGCAGTTTTTTTAAATATCTATTTAATCACGATTTAATAAGTTCTAATGTGGTAAGTAAAATCGAAACACCAAAATTACACAACAAGGAAATTATAAGACTAGAAAAAAATGAAGTAAAAAAACTTATGGAAACAATTGAAAACCCTACTGAATTTTCTAAGCATCAACAAGAATACAACAAGCAAACTTTTGAAAGAGATAATGCTATTATCACTTTGTTTTTAGGTACAGGTATACGTATTTCTGAACTTGTAGGACTTAATATTGAGAGTTTTGATTTTAGTCAAAATGCATTTTTGGTTACACGAAAAGGTGGAAATCAGACAACACTCTACTTTTCAAAAGAAGTTGCTCTTGCACTAAAAACTTGGCTTGAAAAGAGAGCCACACTAAATCTTCCAGAAGATGAGAATGCTATGTTTATATCATTGCAAAATAGAAGGATTTCTATACGAGCAGTAGAAAACTTAGTAAAAAAATATGCCAAAATTGCTTCGCCTTTGAAGAAAATTTCGCCTCATAAATTAAGGAGTACTTTTGGCACAAATTTATACAAAGAAACAAGAGATATTTATATAGTTGCAGATGTACTTGGACATAAAGATGTAAATACCACCAAAAAACATTATGCAGCAATAAGCGAAGACATGAGAAAAAGTGTTGCTGAAATCATAAAAATAAATTCATAATTCTATGTATAATTTTAAGTTTGCTGCACAAGATAATAGTGTGAAGGAGATATGCTTCACATTATATAGAAAGAAGTTAAGACATTATGCCATAACTTCTTTTTATTTTGTTTACATTTTAGACCAATTTTAGAGCGGTTTATTTACTAAAATTAATTGTCAAAAGTGGAAAAATACTATTCATGTAACTGTTGGGTTAAAAACGACTTTTATGATTAGCAAGTAGGTGCATGATTATGTAATGAAAATTGTTTTAACACGAATAAAGCATATAAGTTTATAAGGTTTATATTTTCAAAAAGATATATTTTTATATTTGAATACTTTTTCAAATAAAATTATAATTGGACTTTTTATTATAAAACTTTGCTCGACAGAAGAAAACTATACATTTTAAGATGATTTCGAAGGTCTTTATAATTTGGAAGATATTTCTCAACTAGTTGCCAAAATTTTTTTGAGTGGTTAAACTCTTTGCTATGGCATAATTCATGAGTGATTATATAAATTACTAGATCCTTCGGTAAAATTACGATTTTCCAGTTTAAACGCATTTTTTTGTTACTGTCTAAACTCCCCCAAATTCTTTTTGAATTTGCTATATCGACAGATTTATATTTTAAATTATATTTTATTGATAATTCATTTACTAGTGGTTTGATAATTTTCAAAAAATAATCGGAATATACTTTTGATTTATCTTCTTTACAAAGATATGGTTTTCCAAACAAGTAGACACAGTTATCAAATTTATATTGTTCTTTAATTTTGTTCATTTCATTAATTTTTAACATTTGTTTATCAAGCCAACGTTGTTTTGACAATATAAATTCTTTTATTTTTTCGTCGTTTAGTGAGTTTGGAGCACTAACTGTTATCTCTCCGTTATTGGTTATTTTTAATCGTATTGTTTTAAATCTACCTTTTATTATTTTTGCTTTAAACTTATTTTCCATAGAATAATATTATACTCACAAATTTATTATTTCAAAACGTTTTTATAAAATTATTTACTAGTATGCAATGCATAATACCATAATATTTTAATTAAAATTATTAAAATTTGGTTGACTAATTTTCTATATTTTACTATAATCAATTTAGAGGTATATTATGGATTTATACGCAAAGGGACAACTTTCTTTTTTGATATTGAATTGTCTGTTGGAACGGGACTACTATGGTCTTGATCTTATTAGTGAAATATATAATAAATCTAACGGTCGTATAGAATTGAAAAAACCCAGTGTTTATTCAAATCTTACAAGAATGGAAAAGCAAGGATATGTCTCCTCTTATCTTCGTAGTAGCGATTTAGGACCTAACAGAAAGTATTACTCTATAACTGAAAGAGGACGTTCTTTTTATCAGGATTTGAAAGATTATTTTGATAGAAATAATATTGACGTATTCCGTGATTTTAATGAATTTGATTCATCGCCAGATACAAACAATAAAGAAGAAAGTGAAAAATTGACTAGCATGAACAATTCGGCGAATGAAGAAATAAGAACAGAGTCAATATATGAAAATAGTGAAAATGAAAACTCTGATTATTTTGATTTTTCAAGCATAGATGAGGATTCTACAAATGCTTCATCGGTAGATATAGAGCAAAAAGAAAACGAGGTTTACACCGAAGGTCAGCATAACAAACTGCAAACTGATACATACTCGATAAATTCACAGTATTCCAATATGAACATAACTAGCAACGATAAAAATGATTTTGTTGAAAAGGTAAATAAGCAGGATGTTAATGAAAACATTCAAGAAAAAGTAAAAGAAAATAAAAATGAAAGTATTCAAAACATTTCAACAGAGACTAATAAAGAAGAAACAAAAAAAGATGACGCTGTATTCTTAAATAGCAAAGATGTTGAAGATTATAACAAGCGTCTCTATGATATTTCCAAAGATATAAATAGGTATAGGCGCAAAAAGAGTTTTGCAGAAGACCAAATAGCCTTTCAAGTAGATAATTATTCCCCTATCAGTGAGGCAAATGAGAGAACAAAATCTAATATCGAAGATTTCAAAAATTCATTGTTAGAAAGTAAGGGCAAAGCAAGTGTAGATAATCATGCTTATTCAAGGCAAATCTCTTATAGATTTAATAAAGATAATTTATCATATCAAGATATTTTGAATTCAAGCAAAAATCAAAAAAGAGAAGAGCAATTTATAGATGATGGAAAGTTTATTACTAATAGATATGATGAATCTCAGGTCGAACATGCAAAGAAAATTGAACCTCCAAGGCTTAAAATAATGACGGAGAACTCAAAGGATAATTATAAAATGCCTCCTCCAAATAGAGATAAATCTATTGATCCTTCGCACAAAGAAATATTATCGAGACTATATTCAAAAACTAAAACATCAACAAATGACAACGAAGTTAGAGAAGATGCTTTATATGATTATAATGATTTAAAAGATTTTTATCGAGATCAGAATATTTCTTTTAGCGAATATCGAAAGCCTGCTGAAAAAACCGAACATAATACCAATTTACTTTATTTAGTTGTTTCGCTTGTTACATTTTTTGTATCTGCAGTTTTTTCAGGTGTTTTATATGCCATACTCCTAAGTTCTAATTTAATAAATAACAATACAAGTTTCTTATTCATTCTACTACCTGCAATACTTTTAATAGATATTGCTGTAAGGTTATATAACTATAAAAAGTATAAAAGTTGGATGCCAAATCCTCTACTACAACAATGGAAAATATGGGCATTAGCACTTCTTATATCTGCTGTTGTTGTGGGGGTAAACTTTATATGCGGAATGAATCCGTCTAATTTCTCTGAATTTGCAACTACAACTATCTTGCCTATTATTTTGGCTTTTGTAATTTTCCCATTTAGATACTATTTCAATAGATTTTTATTGATAAAATATTGGAGATAGGCTATAAACTAAGATGCAACAAATTTATTTTCGTTATTTGATAAAAATGCCTTAGCAAATAGTGAAATGCTAAGGTTTTTTATTTGTATTTTTCTTTTTAATATCAAACAGAGAAAATATGAGATCAAATAACAATACAACTATTATGATAAATAAAGATATCATAAATATATAACTAATTGAGTTTTCAAATATTGTGCATAGCAATGTTACTGATGCAGAAGATATGATCGCTCCTATTGCAATTGCTAAAAAAGAGTAATGAATATTTAAATTGGAAATTCCTGCTATCAAACTCCCCGTCCAAACTCCTGTAAGCGGTAATGGTACAGCAACAAATACACCAAGTGCTATATACTTTTTGAGGTCGGAGTTTTTATTTTGTATATTTTTCCCACGTAGTGCGTATTTTTGTATTAATTTGCTTGTAATAAAGCCTGTGGTTTTTTGTTTTAGATGTCTAACTATAATTATTATAATATAGCAAGGTATAATAGAACCTAAAAATGAGAGCAAAAATGACGTCAATGGAGAAAAAGCGTTGCTCCCCCAAATCGCAGTGTTCATTGCTAGTGGTATTGCAATTTTGCTTTCTAGTGTTGGACACATGGCGACTAATAATACAGCAAGCCATACACAATTTGAAAAATTATCGCTTAAAAAGTCAATAAAAAAATCCATAATACATTTTATTTTGCTATATGAATTGATATTACAAAAAATAATATTTTTTATATATAGTTTTATCAGAATATTTTAAATTTAGGTTTGATGATTCAATAAAAAAGGCTTCTCTTTGAATTACACCTTAAAAGATAAACTTATTTGGGTGGTAATTTAGAAGCCTATTTTATTTATTTTGCTGTTTCTGTTACTCTACTTTCTCTAATAACAACTACTTTAATTTGTCCAGGATATTGCATTTCATTTTCAATACGCTTTGTTACATCTTTTGCAAGAACTACGGCTTCATTGTCGCTAATTTGTTCTGGCTTTACTATTATACGAACCTCTCGACCTGCTTGTATAGCATAGGATTTTTCAACACCTTTGAAATCATTGCAAATACCTTCAAGTTGTTCAAGTCTTTTGATGTAATTTTCAAAACTTTCACGTCTTGCACCTGGCCTAGAACTTGATATAGCATCAGCAACCTGTACAATTACCGCCTCTACGCTTTGGAATGGTACTTCGCCATGATGAGCATGAATGCAGTGTATAACTGCCTCAGATTCTTTATATTTTCTTGCTAGATCAACACCTATTGAAACGTGCGTTCCTTCTATTTCATGGTCGAGAGCCTTGCCTATATCATGAAGAAGTCCTCCTCTTTTTGCTATTGCAACATTTGCTCCAAGTTCGGTTGCAAGAAGTCCAGCAATTATAGATGTTTCAATGCTATGTTTTAAACAATTTTGACTATAACTTGTCCTGTATTTTAATCTGCCTAAAACTTTAACAAGTTCAGGATTTAAGTTGTAAATTCCAACATCATTGCAAGCCTCTTCACCTGCTTCTTTTATTGATTTTTCAACTTCTTTGGTCGCTTTTAATACTACCTCTTCAATTCTTCCTGGATGAATACGTCCATCAATAATAAGTTTTTCTAGTGCAATCCTTGCGATTTCCCTTCTAACAGGGTCAAAACAAGAAATAGTTATTGATTCAGGAGTGTCATCGACAATAAGTTCCACCCCTGTTGCGCTTTCGATTGAACGGATATTACGCCCTTCTCTTCCAATAATTCTTCCTTTCATTTCATCGTTAGGAAGCGCTACACTTGTTACCGTTGTTTCTGAGGTAAGGTCAGTTGCACATTTTTGAATTGCTGTAACAACTATATCTCTTGCAATTTTATCAGCGTTTTCTTTTGTTTCTTCCTCAATTTGCTTGATTATGGCACCAGCATCCTTTTTTGCCTCTTCTCTAACATTTTCAAGCAAGATGTCCTTAGCCTCTTTCTTTGATAGTCCAGATATTGTTTCTAACCTTTCTAGCATCTGACTGCGAATTTCTTCTTGCTCCTTTATTTTTTCTTGTAGTTTGAGTTTTGTATCTTCTAACGTATTTTTTTCATTTTCAAGTTGTTGAGTTTTGGTATCCAAAGTAGTCTCTTTTTTTGTAAGATATTCTTCTCTTTGGTCAAGCCTTTCCTCTTGTTTTTGAAGTTCTCCTCTTCTTTCTTTCACTTCATTGTTGGCTTCATCACGAATTTTTTGTGCTTCATCCTTAGCCTCAATAAGTGATTCTTTTTTTATGCTCTTTGCTTCTGCATACGCCTCTTCAATTATCTTTACAGCATTAGATTTACTATTATCAAGTTTTTTATTTATGACAATTTTATAAATTATAGCCCCAAGTATTGCCCCTACAAGCAAGGCAACAACTCCACTAACTACACCGGCGGTAACAGCAGCATCGCATAATATGCTTAAACTGCTCATTTTTTATCCCCTTTTAATATAGTGTTTACTTAAAATAGGCAAAACACTACCATAATAATTATACATGATATTCACAAGCATGTCAAATAAAAGAGAGCAAATTTAAAATTCTTTAAATATTTGTTTGCGATTGGTAAAAAATAATAAAAATAGGATTATTGATCTTTATCTTATACAGTTATATAAACATAAAAATAGCATAAAATTCTGAATGTAGAATAGAAAAAACACTATTATAAACATTAGATTGAAAACTAAAAGGTTGATTTTGAAAGGTCATAGTGAGCCAAGAAATCTTCTTTAAAATCTTTAAAATAATCGCCTAGAATTGCCTGTCTACAATCGTGAGCAAGTTTTAAAAGGTTTCGCAGATTATGTATTGAAAGAAGTTCTGCCCCAAGCATTTCGCCTGCGTTTATAAGATGTCTAATATATGCCCTTGTATAGTGTTTGCACGCATAACAATCACAATCTTCTTCAATAGGTCTAAAATCCTCTTTATAAATTGCATTTTTAACAACCATTTTGCCTGTTCTGGTAAAGGCTGTTCCATTTCTTGCTATACGAGTAGGCAACACACAATCCATCATATCGATACCTCTCGCATAGCCTTCGACAAGGCAGTCAGGCGAGCCAACACCCATTAAATACCTTGGTTGATCGTGAGGCAAGAGAGGATGCAAAAAGTCAAGAATATCATACATGACACTCTTTTCTTCACCAACAGACAGTCCGCCAATAGCAATACCGCACTTTGCAAATTGGGAACAATACTCTGCACATTGTTTGCGCAGATCTTTAAAGAGGTTGCCTTGAACAATAGGAAAAAGCATTTGATTTTCATTTTTGTGTGCGTCAAAACAGCGTTTTAACCAGAGGTTTGTAACTCTCATTGCCTCTACGGCGTCTTGATAAGAACAGCCTGCTTCTGTACACTGGTCGAAAGCCATGATAATATCAGCACCGAGAGCCTCTTGTATCTCCATATCCTTTTCAGGAGTGATAAAGTGTTTTGAACCATTTAAATGTGAACGAAATTCGATACCATTATCACTGATTTTTCTTAATTTTGAAAGAGAAAAGACTTGAAACCCACCGCTATCGGTAAGAATAGGCTTATCCCAATTCATAAATTTATGTAGTCCACCAGCCTCTTTAACTATCTCATGTCCTGGTCTTAAATAAAGATGGTATGTGTTTGATAAAATAATTTGAGCGCCAATATCATTTAAATCTTCTGGTTTTAAACCTTTGACGGTCGCCTGAGTGCCTACTGGCATAAAAATAGGAGTTTCAATATCTCCATGCGGTGTATGAAGCAAACCTGCTCTTGCATGAGTGTGTGGGCACTCTTTAATTATCTCAAAACTAAATTTACTCATTTAACTCTCCTTAACTATCATAAAAAGTGATTTTATTTTTAAAGCAGTTTTACTACGTTATCTAATTGGCTATATGTTGTTTTGTTGGGAATATAATTGTTATAGTTGCATATAGTATTATGTCTCGCATACAAATAGATATATATAGTATTATGCAGTACATAATAGTTAATAAATAAACATTGCATCTCCAAAAGAAAAAAATCTATATCTTTGCTCCACTGCTTCTTTGTATATTGCCATTGTTTCATCATAACCTGCAAAGGCAGAGATAAGCATTATTAAAGTGCTTTCTGGCAAATGAAAGTTTGTGATAAGTGCATCGACAACTTTGAATTTATATGATGGATAAATAAAAATATTTGTTTCTCGTTTCTGAGGGATAATAATTCCGTTTTCGTCCGCACAACTTTCAAGCACTCTTACAGAGGTTGTCCCTACGGCTATGATTCTTCGGTTCGCTCTTTTCGCACTGTTGAGTTTTTCTGCGTTTTCATCGGTCATTTCTATATATTCGCTGTGCATTTCATGATTTAATATATTGTCTTCTTTGACAGGTCTAAATGTTCCTAGTCCGACATGCAGTAAAACTTCTACAATTTCAATGCCTTTTTCTTTTATTTTTTGGAGCAATTCTGGCGTAAAGTGAAGCCCAGCGGTTGGAGCAGCAGAAGAACCCTCTACCTTTGAATAAACTGTTTGATACCTTTCTTTATCCTTTAATTTCTCGTGAATATAAGGAGGAAGAGGCATCTGTCCAACCTCGCTTAACCTTTCTTCAAAAACTCCGTCAAACTCATATTGAATAGTACATGCTCCATACTCTCCTTTTGATAGCACAAAGCAAGATAAGTCCTTATTAAACGTTATCTTAGTGCCAACTGAAAGTCTTTTAAATGGTCTTGCTATTACTTCCCACTTTTTTAAATCAATGCGTTTTTGAAGTAGGATTTCTATTTTTGCACCTGTATCTTTATAACCATAAAGTCTTGCTGGCAAAACCCTAGTATTATTTACTACAAGTACATCACCTCTATGTAAATAGTCAATTATATCTCTAAATACTCTGTGTTCAATAGTCTTTTTAGTTTTATTATAAACTAAAAGTCTTGAACTATCCCTAGGCTCAATTGGTGATTGTGCTATAAGTTCTTCTGGCAAGTTATAATAATAACTACTCTTTAAATATAAATCTTTATTGTCTTTGTTACTCATTTTATACTCTCTTTTTGATTTTTGATTAAATGTTTTGCATCTAACAGGTAAACTTTTACTGAAATATTTAGTGCACTTTAAATTTTTCTACTATATTGTTTGTTGAAAAATAATATTTAACTAAATATTGTAAGTATTTATTTTTCATACATACTAAATATTGTAGTCAGCGAAATGACGAATTTTATTATCAAATCTTATTGTTTATTTATTCGAAATATACCTTAATCGTTTTTATTTTCATATACAAGCCCAAAGTGTTTATAGGCTGGTTCTAATGCAATTCGACCTCTTGGAGTTCTTGATATAAAACCGAGTTGTAAGAGATATGGTTCATACACGTCCTCAATAGTGGTTGCGTCTTCGCTTATAGTTGCTGATAATGTGTCTAAACCAACTGGACCACCTCCAAATTTATTTATAATCGACAGCATGATTTTTCTATCTATTGTATCTAGACCTAATTCATCAATTTCCATTATTTGAAGAGTTTTATTGGCTATTTCCTTAGTTACATGACCTTGTCCTAAAACCTGAGCATAATCTCTAACTCGTTTTAAAAGTCTGTTTGCTATACGTGGAGTTCCCCTAGAACGTTTAGCAATTTCTATGCTGGCATCTTTATCTATTGCCACGCCAAGAATTTTTGCTGAGCGGTCTATAATAATTGATAATTCATCCGTTGAATAGAGTTCTAGCCTACAAATAACACCGAACCTATCTCGCAACGGATTTGTGAGCATCCCTGCCCTAGTAGTTGCACCGATTAATGTAAAAGGTTTTATTTTTAGTCTCATATTTCTAGCCGATGGACCTTTTCCCACAATAAAATCAAGAGCAAAGTCCTCCATTGCTGGATATAAAATTTCCTCAACCGTTTTGTTAAGTCTATGTATTTCGTCGATAAATAACACATCGTTTTGATTTAAATTTGTAAGTATTGCAGCAAGATCTGCCGCATGCTCTATTGCTGGTCCTGAGGTAACTTTAAATTGTGAGCCAAGTTCATTTGCTATGATATGAGAAAGTGTGGTTTTTCCTAGTCCTGGTGGACCATAAAGCAAAACATGGTCAAGGCTTTCTTTTCGCTCTTTTGCTGCTTTTATGTAAACAGATAATGATTCTTTAACCTTTGCCTGTCCTATATATTCATCAAAACTTGTTGGTCTTAGTGAGTTTTCTATCTCTGCATCTGTAAGATTTTTTGTGCTGGTTATAAATCTTTCATTTCCTTCCATTATCCTTTATACCCCCTAAGCGACTTTGATATAATTTCTTCTGCCGTTGCGTTATTGCCTGCATTAGATCTTGCAAGCATGTATGCTTCATTTTTAGAGATACCTAAACTAATCAGCGTATCAGTAGCCATTTGCACAGCATCTTCATCATAATTTATATCATAGGTTTGTTCACTATCATCAATATGTAAAACATCTAACTTATCTTTTAATTCAAGACAAATTCTCTCTGCTGTTTTTTTGCCTAGACCTTTGATTTTAGATAATAATTTGGAATCCTCTTTTGCGATAGCCATTATTAAATCGGAAATACTTAAACCTGACAAAATCGTTATAGCCATTTTAGGTCCAACACCGCTTACGGTGATTAACTTGTAGAATAAATCTCTTTCCTCAGTAGTAGAAAATCCATATAAGGAAATTCCATCTTCTCTTACACTCATATAAGTATATACTTTTGCACTTTCTTTTTCGTATGGAAGACTTACTAAGGTATTGTTTGAGACCGTTAGTTCAAACCCAACACCATTTACATCCATTACAAGCGTATTATCTCTTTTTTCTTCAATTATTCCTAGTAAAAATGAAATCATATAAACTTCCTTTTTTCATAATTTTAAATAAATATTGTATTTAATTTTTTTTTAAATTAATTAGTTTAAAGTATTATTACTTAAATATAAAAACAATTAAACTTTGTTTTGATTAAGGCTGGGACTTGTTTGGCTATGACATATTGCAACTGCAAGAGCATCAGCGGCATCATCAGGCTTTGGAATTGTGTTTAAGCCTAAAATTGCTTTTACCATGTATTGAACCTGTGCTTTTTCAGCCCTTCCTTGTCCTGTCAGTGCCTGTTTTATTTGAAGTGGAGTATATTCATAAATATTGCCACAATATTTTTGGCAGGCAAGAACGATAACTCCCCTTGCTTGTGCTACTTGAATGATTGTTTTTTGATTTTTAAAATAAAATAATTCCTCGATTGCTACGACCTCTGGTTTATATTTATCGAAAAGGAATTTTAAACTTGCATCAATCGCTTCAAGTCTTATAGGCAAACTATCTTCCTTTGGAGTAGTAATTGCTCCGTAGTCAATAACCATATCTTTTTTTTCAGTATCTATTATTCCGTATCCTATTATCGCATAACCTGGATCTATTCCTAAAATTATCATAGTTATATTTTACAATATACATAAAAATAAGTCAAATTATATTTTTAATTTACAAAATAAAAAAAATCAAAAATAAAAATGGTATCTAAATACCATTCTCAATTTCTTCAAACTCATTATTAACTTTTTCTTTTTGTCCCATTTTATTCCCTTGTTGCTTTTCAATAGGTGGAAAGAACGATAGTTGTGCTTTCCCATCTTCTGATGCAAGCGAATATAAGCCTGAGTTTTTTATAAACTCATCGATCTGCGCTTCTTTTCTTGCTTTCTGGAAACTAACTGCGAATTGATGATTTCGCTCTTCCATTTCTTCTTCATATTTGTTGTAATCCCATCCCATAATTTCTCCTCAACTCATAAGAGAACGTAAAATTTACCCTCTCTAATGGTAGTATAACACATAACAAGTTAAATATCAAGGTATTTTTAAAATATTTTATTCCTCTTCCTCTGGCATGTTGACATTGTGATATACCTCTTGTACATCATCAAGGTCTTCGAGGGCGTCTATCATTTTTGTAAATTTTGATAGTTTATCTTCATCCAAGTCTATATAACTGTCTGGAATTAAAGTTGTCTCTGCACTTAGTACAGAATACCCCGCATTTGTTAGTGTATCACCAAGTTTAGAATGAGCATTTGGCAAAGTAATTATTTCGAAATAATCATCATATTCGATAACGTCAACTGCCCCCTCGTCTAAGGCAGTCATCATAAGTTCATCACTGTCAACTTTATCATTTTTTTCAACATCTACAACGCCTTTTCTTTGAAATAGATAACTAACACAACCTGTTGAGCCGAGTGAACCTCCAAATTTATCAAAGGCATGTCGAACATCACCTGCTGTTCTGTTTTTATTATCTGTCAAGCATTCGACTATAACAGCAGAGCCTCCACTTCCATAACCTTCATAAGTGCAACTTTCATAATTGATTCCAGAAAGTTCTCCTGCCGCCTTTTTAATGCTTCTTTCAATGGTATCGTTTGGCATATTGTTTTGCTTTGCTTTTGCAATTATGTCTTTTAGTTTAGGGTTCGACACAGGATCAGAACCGCCAGTCTTTACACATACAGCAATTTCTCGACCTATTTTTGTAAAAATCTTTCCTCTTGCTGCATCACTCTTACCCTTTCTCGCTTGTATATTGTGCCATTTTGAATGTCCTGACATTATTATCCTCCTTATTATAAAATAACTTTATTGTAGTAATTAAGTTTATATATTTTAACATGATTATTAAAAATTATATAATCAATTATATATAAAATAGTCTATAAAGTCAAACAAATAAAAATCAAACTAAGAAAAATATAAAAATAATTATTTTCACTGTTCAAAATGAATATTTTATTAGTCTAAAAATAATCGGTATATATTGTTTTATAAATTTTTCTTTGCTAATTCATACATTATAATTGAACCAGAAACAGAAGCATTGAGACTTTCTACTTTGTTTTTCATCGGAATTGAAACAGAATATTTACAAATTTTTGAAATATCTTTACTAACTCCTTGCCCTTCATTTCCAACTACAACTCCGACTGTATCAGTTGTATGAAAATCAAAGATATTTTTACCGTTCATGTCGGCTTTTAACAAAGTTAATTTCCATTTTATTGCGTATTTTATAAATTCTTGTCTTTTGAGTTCCATAACATTTATATCAAAAATAGTACCAACACTGCTTCTTATAAGTTTAGAATTTGTTGCATTGACACTTTCTACCAGGTAAACATTTTCAAACCCACTAGCACAAGCACTGCGAATTAAACTTCCTACATTGCCAGGATCTTGAAGTCCATCGATAACTAAAAAGTTAGTTGTAGGCTTTTTTACTATATGTGGTATGTATTCTATTATACAAACTACACCTTGTGGTGTTTTACTGTCGGATAATTGTTCTATAATTTTATGGTCGACAATATAAAGTATATCCTCATTATCTGAAAACAGATGAGCCTTGTCATTTTCGGCAAAGATATAAATAGGGTTCATCCCCTTTTTTATGCAATCTTCAATAATTTTGATATTATCCAAAAAAATCAAACAACTATTTTTTCGTTTTTGCTTTTTTAGGTCTTTTATTAAATTTATAGATGCTTTTTGCATTATTTAACTTGTCCTACAAGTGCTGAAAATGCCTCAGGTTCTCTAACAGCCATATCAGCAAGAACTTTTCTATTTAAATCAATACCTTTGCTTTTAAGTCCTGCTATAAATTTAGAATATGAAATTCCATTTTGTCTGCAACCAGCATTTATTCTTGTTATCCAAAGTGCTCTGAAATTTCTCTTTTTGATCTTTCTTCCAATATAAGCATATTGACCACTTCTCATAACTTGTTGTTTTGCTGTTCTATAAAGTTTTGATTTTGCCCCTCTATATCCTTTTGCACTTTTAAGGATAGAACGACGTTTTTTAACTGCATTTACCGCTCTTTTAACTCTCATTGTAGCCTCCTTTACTTAGCCAAAAGGGATTTAATGTTTTGTGCATTCTTTCCAGAAATATAAGATCCCTTTCTAAGTTTCCTTTTATTTGATTGTGATTTTTTTGTAAGGAAGTGTCCTTTCCCTGGTCGTGCAAACTTTACATTCCCGTTTGCTGTTACGTGAAAACGTTTCTTGCATCCACTATGTGTTTTTTGTTTTGGCATGGCTTTTTTCTCCTTTTACTTAATTTTTTTAGGACTTACAACTACAAAGATATTTCTTCCAAGAAGTTCAGGTTCTTTATCAATTGTACCAAGATCTGATAGTCTCGAACAAAACTCTTTTACAATTTCAATTGCTTTTTTAACGTAGGACTGTTCTCGTCCTTTCATTCTTAGAGTTACCTTAACCTTGTTGCCTTCTTTGAGAAATTTTGACGCACTTGCAATACGATAGGCTATATCATGCTCTTCTATCGTCATTGACAGTCTTACTTCTTTTATTTCGACTATTTTTTGTGCTTTTTTTATCTCTTTTTCTTTTTTAAGAGATTCATATTTATACTTTCCATAGTCTAATATTTTGCAAACTGGTGGGTTTGAATTTCCCGCCATCATAACAAGATCAAGTTCTTTTTCTGTGGCTCTTGCAATAGCCTCATCCCGAGAGACTATACCTAATTGTTCTCCATTTTCTCCTATTAAACGAACTTGCGATGCTGTGATTTGTTCGTTTGTCAATAATTCCTTAAAAATAGTTGTATTCCCCTTTTAATAAAAAATTTGGTGGAAGCATAAAATTCCACCAAAAATTTATTTTAAAAGTACAAGCATAAATACTTTAAACTCGTTTTAAACTAATAAATTTTTTATACCAAATCAAGCGTATGCTGAATGGTGAGAAGTGGAACTTCTACTTTCATGCGTATATAATAACATATTTTTTATCCTTTGTCAACAAATTTTTTCAAATTTTAATAAATTTATTTAAAAATTTTGCTAGTTGTAATATAACTTTATTTGAGTTTTTTAACGCATGCTCCTTCATTATTGCTTTAAATAGTATTGTAATGCCTGCAATAAGTGCTGAGGTGGTTATCGATATTAGCATTACAAGATTTGTATTGACAATATTGCTTGTCAGTGCAACCACAATACAAGCACCACCTGCTCCACTTAATGTGCTACATATATCGCCAACTACATCAGCACAAAATGAACATACTTTCTCAGAATGTTGGCATAATAAAGCACCAATGTTGGCTCCTTCAACCTTATCTTCTTCCCATTTTTTAAATGTTCCTAAATCGGCTGATGCGACAGCGATTCCTATCATGTCAAATAATACAGAAATAAATATAAAAAATATTATTCCTATTATAGCAACAATAACTCCCATTTTTGTGAGCATTGTTTGGCTTAAAAATCCAAAGAATAGAGACATGCAGACTGCTAACATAAACATTTTGATTGCCCACAAATATTTTTTTGTGGATATGCTTTGTACACTTGTTTTTTGCCGTTTTGTTATCTTTTTCTTTTTCACATAATAGTATATGTTATATATGCTTTTGTTATGAAAAACTAGATCTCTTCAAGCCCATTTAGATTTTCTCTTAACTCAGTGAGTTTTCCTTTTGCTTTGTCGAGTTCGTTATAACAAATTTTTATTAGTTCTTGCGACCTCGACATAAGTGAAATAACCTCTTCCATTGATAGAGTTCCACTTTCAATCTTTTCTATTATGTTATTTAATTGCTTTGATGCCTCTTCGTATGTGATTTTTTCCATATTAGTCTCCTTTATTAATAACACTAGCCTCAACTTTACCATCTATAAAGTTTACTGTCATAGGTTTGTTTTTGTCTAATTTGGCAAGGTTAGAAATAGACTTATTTCCCTGCTCAACTTTTGCATAACCCTGCATTAAGATATTTTTCGGATCTAGTTTCTTTATTGTTGTTTCTTTTAAGCCTAATTCATAATATTGTTGATTTACAAAATTCTCAAAGACTTTTAAAATGCTTTCCTTTTTTAGAGATAGAGTTTTTTCTTCTTTTGTCAATGCTCTTTCGATATAACTAGTAAGTTTTAAATTTTGCAAGTCTAAATCGGTTATATTTTTATTTATATATTTTTTAAATGAACTATATGTTGTTTCAAATAAATTCCACATTTCCGACTTTTTCCCATTAAGGTCAAAAGTCAGTAGTTCAGCTGCCGCTGATGGCGTTGGTGCTCTAAGGTCGCTAACAAAATCTATAATTGTAAAGTCGGTTTCATGACCTACTGCTGATACAATCGGTTTTGGACAGTTATAAGTGGCTCTTGCAACAATCTCGGTATTATACGCCCATAAATCTTCAAGCGAGCCACCACCACGTGCTACTATTATGACATCAATCTTGTCGTAATGTCCCATTATATCGATTGCATGTGCTATTTCATATTCTGAGTTTAATCCTTGAACCTTTGTATTGTAAAGGACAATATCTACCATAGGATTTCTTCGCCACGCAACATTTTTTATATCTTGAATTACCGCCCCTTCCTTAGAGGTTATCACTCCAATTCTTTTTATTTCTTTTGGCAATTGCTTTTTGTTTTTAGTATCAAACAACCCTTCATTTTGTAGTTGCTCTTTTAATTTTAAAAATTGCTCATAAAGTTGGCCTTGTCCCACTTTTTCTATTTTTACAACGCTGAAATTTAATCGTCCAGCCTTTATATAATAATTAGGCGAACCTGTTATTATAACCTTGTCGCCCTCTTTAATGTCTAAAAAAAGATTGGGATAGAATGAGACACAAGAAAGAGAGGCATTTTCGTCTTTAAGATTAAAATAATAAACATTCCTTGACGAACTTATGCCAAAAATCTCCCCTACAACTGCGATATTGTGAAGTAATTCTTCCGAATCAAATATCTGTTTAATATAGGTGTTTAATTTGCTTACAGTTATTGCCTCAATCATTCTACTTCCCTTCGCTGATTTGAGATTTAATTATTGAAGAAAGCACCCCATTTACAAACTTTCCGCTTTTTTCAGTTGAATATTTTTTTGCTATTTTAACTGCTTCGTTTGCGACCACTTGATATGGAGTTTTTAGGCATTTTATTTCGGTAACAGCCTCTAAAAGAACTGCAAGGTCAACTTTATATACTCTATCAAGTTCATAGCCTACAAGATTTGAAGAGATAATGTTTTTAATTTCTTGCTCATTCTTTTCATAATTATCAATTATCTCCTTAGCAAATTGTAAATCCTCTTCCTTTTTTAATGATACAAAAAACTCTTCGTCAATAAAGTTATCTTTGACGAAAAGTTTTTGAAATATAAATTGAAATGCTTTTTCCCTAGCCTCTATTCTCATTGTATTTCCTCATCACACGCAACACCATACACATGGACATTTATCTTTCCAGGTTTTATACCTACCATTGTATTTAGTGAATTTTTTATATTTTCTTGTATTCTGTAAGCAACATCTGGCACGCTGTATCCAATGTAGACTTTAACATATACATCAACATTTACTACACCATTTGTATCAAATTTTATGCTTACACCTTCATTTTTTGGCTTAAACATCTTCTTATAAAAAGGTAGGTAATCATTAGTCAAAGACTCTACACCATTTATCTCTTTTGTCGCTAGGTTTATAATTGACAATAGAATTTCTCTATCTATCTCAACTTTTCCTTTCTTTTGAAATGTAGTATTATTGTTATCCATTTCACTCTCCTACTTTTGTAGTATAGCATAAGTCGATAACATTTTGCAATTATTCTACGGGAATTATTTTGATATTTTCAAGTCTTGTGTTTAATTGAGATTGTATTATCTCAACTATCTGTGCAACTTCTGTTTCTGTAAGTTCTCCACCCTTTACAACTGCATTGACATCAGTATCTGAAATAGTTACTACGCAATCTTCAAAACCTTTGGCTTTAATAAGTCCTTCTACAACGAGTTCTTGTTCCATTTGCTCAATGAGTGCAAGTTTTGCACTTTCAGCAGTTGCGATTGCATCAGCAGAGGATGACTCGCTTGCTATAATTGCGTCATAATAAAGCATCTCCTGATCTCTTGTCGATTCTCTATCTGAACGATAGGTTTGAAAATAACTTGATGTTGATGCAGTGTCATCATTATTACTTGAAACAGAATTATTTAGTACTACATTTAAGTACCCTGTTACACCTAAAAGCAAAACCATAGCAGCAATAATAATAATTTTTGTTCTCTTCTTCATAATTACTCCTTTTAAACTCCTTCATAAATATTTATCTTTGAACTTTCAATACTTGTAATGGTCTGAATAATTGATATTATATCTAGTTTAACAGACACATCCCCTCCTCCTTCTGCAACCACAACTATTCCGCTAATAATAGGAAATATTTCTTCTTGAAGAACAGGCTGTCCATCTACTAATATTATATTTGAGGTTGTAACGCTTGTCCCATCTGTTGTTGTTCTTATTTCTTCATCTGTTGCATAGATGTACTCAAATCCTTTTTCGAGTGTAATGATTACATTCACCTCGCCAGCACCTTTTATCCTGCTTAATACATTTTCTAATTTATTTTCAAGATTGTCCACATATTCCGCCGAAGAGGAAAAATTTGTACTTAAATTGTCGTTTTCTGTCATTGTCTGCTCATTTGATGATGTGCTTATGGAGGCAAAGTATATTATCCCGAGCAATAAGGCTAGTCCTACTGCTAAATAAATCTCAATATGTTTTACCTTCTTTATTTTTTCGTATAACACTTTAAATCGTTTTTTAAAATTATCCATCATATAATATATCCTCCTTTTCAATTTGAACATGATTTAAAATTATGTCCGTAATATCTTCCTTAATCTTTGTTATATTGTTATGCTCTGCATTTTGAGATATTACTAAATCTGAAATATCGACAGTAATCGATTTAAATGTCAATGAATTGTTAAATATATCGGCATTTATATAAATCTTTATATTTTCATAACCATGCGACTCTATTTCATTTTCAATCTCTTCTCTTGCAATGTTAATTTTATCTAAGTTTAACTGATAAATGTAATCATCATCAACGGATATCTCTTCATAATCAAATATATTTGAAAAGTCAAACTCTTTCCCAAGCAAAGAAGGCAGTGGCATTATTATCACAAAAATAATAATAAATGAAAATATGCCTTTTATATATCTATTCATTTGTCCATCTGGAAGCATCAATTCAACTATGACAGATAAACACACAACACCAGCAATTGACAATATCCATGTAGAAATATCGTTTATCATATTAACCTCCAATTATATTTGCTGAACACATTATTAGTCCAAGCATTATAAAATATATAAAGGCTATTCCTATAATAAGCACTATCAATAGGATCATGCTTTTTGATAAAGATGAGATAAAGTTTGCAATTTGTTTATTTCCAAGCGGTTCAACTATTCCAGCAATTAATTTAAGTGCAAGCATAAAGAGAATGAGTTCAATAAGTGGCGACAAAATTGTTGCTAAAAGTAAAAATAGTCCGCTTGCTCCAATGGCGTTTTTTATTAAATTTGAGGAAAGCATGATTATCCCCATTCCATCACTTATATAAGAACCTAAAATTGGTATATACGACCTAATTGCATACCTTGCTGTCCTAATTGAAATACCATCTATTGTACCTGCTGTTATACCTTGAATAGACAAAAATGCTGTGAATATCGTAAATATCAATCCTGTAAGCCATTTATAAGTGCTATTAAAAAATGAAGTAAATTTTTCGAGTTTGACAGAACTAGAAAGATTTGATACCACGCTAAAAACAACGGAAAAGATAAATATAGGCAGAAGAACATAGGTGAAAAGGTTGAGGATTGTACCACTTAGCATAGCCATCGCAGGCTGATAAACGCTCACCGATGACGATCCCCCAATTGCTGTCATAAATGTCAAAAGTAAAGGAAAGATTGCATCCATTTGTGATTTTAGTGTGGAGATTGTCCCTGTTGTTAAGGTAACCATCTTTACGGTCATTGACAAGACTAATACAACTATTACTCCATAAGTAACAAAATGAATGAGGTTAGATATTGACTTACCGTTATTGTTTGGCTTTATACCTTGTATCATGCTTCCTATTAAAGATACTGCAATTATAATTGAAATAATTGGCAATAGAGATAATATGTTGTCAAAAAATATGTTTAACAGTGCATTCCAAAAACTTGTACCATCTTCGAAGTCGCCATTTATAAGACTTTCTAATTTTTCTAGAAAACTACTACCACCAAAAATTGCGAGTTCACCTTCTGTCAATGCTTTTAAAACATCTTCAAGAGATGAAAGGTCAAGATCTGCTAGTTGGTCATCTATTTCTTGTTTAAACTCCTCTTCTATTTCCTCTTGTGTCATTTCATCACTTGGATTTTCCGCTGATGTAACTGCAAGATTTGGGCAAAAGAAGATCAACGCCAATAGCACAATAATAAATACAATGTAGGATTTATTTTTATTTTTATTTTTATATTTATCTATCATGACGGCAATAACTCCATGACAATTTGAAGAATGTTCGTAATTATAGGTAAAGCCATTACAAGTATGATTATTTTACCGCCAAGTAATACTTTATCGCCTAAACTTGAATTGCCTGTGTCTGAGCAAATTCCAGCGGTAAATTCTATTAAATAACCTACTCCAATTATCTTTAAAAGTAAAGTGTAAAGGTTTGAATTTAAGCCTGTAATTCCTATAATATCTCTAAAAATTTCAAAGACGTTTGATAAATACTCGATAACCATAAATAAGATTATCAATCCGCCTACAATTGCAATTATAACTGCGAAATCTGAACGAACAGGTCTTATTATCATTGTAGCAAGACAGGTAATAAGTCCTATTGCTATGATTTTAAAAATTATTTCCATAAGAACCTAAAAATTAAATATATTTCTTAATGTATTGAATAAGTCTCCAACTAAATTTAACACCATTATTAAAACTATAATAAGTCCAGCAAGAGTTGCAATAGTTGCGATCTCATCTTTACCAGTTTGTTTTAAGATTTGTCCTATTATTGCAGTTAAAATACCTATTGCTGCAATTTTAAATATTATTTCAACTTCCATAATTCACCTAAATCAATATAACAACTAGCACAAGCCCACAGATAAGTCCGAGTTTTATAGAAAGAGAACCATATTTTTTGTTTTCAGCGTTAGTTTTGCTTGTTAGTTCTTCAAATCTTGACTGAAAATTCTTTATTTCTTTTGACTGGCTGTCCACATCACTTCTACCTAGTGATTTAAAGAAAGTAAAAATCAAATCTTTTTCATTATCCTTTAAAAAATTTATTCCTTTAAATAAATTATTCTTATCAAGTGGTGCTTCTTTATCAATAAAAGCGATATAGTTTTTATCAATTCCTCTTAATGCACTTTTATTTTTATCGTCAAGCCCAAGGAATATATTTTTAAGTCTTTCTCTTGAATAATTTATTTCAATATCAAATTTCTGACATAAATATAACAATGCTTGATAAAAATTTGCTCTTACACTATATTTTTTTGAAAATATAAAACCTATAAAAGTACACAACACTACAAGTAAAATCAATATAACATATTTCATATACCCTCCTTTATAGTCTAACCCTTGAAAAATTTTCGTTGTATATTCCTTCAAGTGTGCCTGGACCTTTTCTTAATGAAAGTAGAACATATCGTTCAAACAACTTATCATTTATCAATTTTTCAAAATTAGGTTTTCTTAAAAAACTTTCAATGCTATCGCAATGGACTGAGGCAAGCACATTTACTCCGCAGTTAATGGCATATTCGACCGCTTCAATATCTTCCTTTTGACCAAGTTCGTCGGTTACAATAATATTTGGACTTAAAGCCCTAATGCCATTTTCAAATCCCACGGATTTTCTTGCAAAAGAAATCTTATCTGAAAAATTTCCGATGCTACCCCTGCTACCTATGTCTAGTTCTCCTCTTTCATCAAGTACTAAGACATTGTAAGCATAATTACGCTCAGAGAGTTGGCATATAAAGTCTCTTAGAAAGGTAGTTTTACCAGCACCTGGCGGAGATAAGACAAGAGTGTTGTAGACTTTGTTATCTTCTACTAAATAATTGAAAGCAGAAAGAGAACAGTTCTTTATTTCATGTGGCAGTCTAATATTGACACTTGAAAAATTTGTCATTGTCTTAATTTTGTTGTTTTCCTCTACAATGTCTCCACCAATACCAAGTCTTATTCCACCTTGCGTTACGATAAAACCTCGTTTTATCTGTTCATTTACAGAATAGATAGAACATTCACTTGCTCTAAAAATAATGTCCTCAATCATTATTTTGCTTGCAAAAATTGCATCTTTTATATTAGAAGTTGAGCCATTGTAACCAAGAAATGTACGCTGTGAGCCTATAAGCAAGACGATGGGCTTGTCCGCTCTTATTCTAATTTCATTAATTGAATTTAAATTTACTTTGTGTGCAAGTATATTGTAAATTTCGTCTGATAATATTTTTTCAAGCATACTTTCTCCTTGTCATTAATCTATGTACTGTTATTTATCACAATACTATTACGACAAATTAAGTCATTTTTTTATAGACAACAAAAAAAGTTCGGCGTTATAACCGAACTCTTTATATACGGAAAATAATATTTTTATTTTAATCTATTTTCTGTTTAATTTTATTCTCTGTCTAATTTTTAAAATTTTTTATAAATTAACCAAATAAAAAAACACATTGAATAAATTCGATTAATCAATGTGATCTGCTATTAATCTTTTTAAATTTTGTACTTATGAATTTAACTTAAAATCTTGTATTTATTGTGAGAATTGTTATTTAACACGTTCCATGTAACTTCCATCACGAGTATCAATTCTTATTCTATCCCCTATATTAATGAAAAGAGGTACATTAAGTACATATCCTGTTTCAACTTTTGCTGGTTTAGTAGTTGATTTTGATGTATCGCCTTGTATTCCTGGCTCGCAATCAATGACTTCAAGTTCAACAAAATTTGGTGCGTAAACTGCAAATGGATTGCCTTTATAAAAATACATAGTGCAATTATCGTTTTCTTTGATAAAGTTGAGTGCGTCTTCTACGCTTTCTTTATTTAGAGGAATTTGATCATAAGTTTCAGTATCCATAAAATAATAGATGTCTCCATCATTGTAAAGATAGGTCATTTCTTTTTTCTCAATGACTGCTATTTGAAATTTATCAGATGGGTTGAAAGTTGTTTCCTTTACCTGACCTGTCATAACATTTTTTAATTTTGCCCTTACAAATGGTGAGCCTTTTCCTGGCTTAACATGTAAAAAATCAACGACAGAGTAAACTGCGCCATCCCATTCAAAAGTTGTTCCTTTTCTAAAATCTCCTGCAAATACCATAATTAATCTCCTTAAAGTAATTTCTAACTGTTATAGTTTACCATAATTTTTTTTATTTGTCTAGTATTTTTTGATATATTTTTTTCATAATTAGTGCATCATGAGGCATCTTATCCATAGATTCGCAAATAACCCTAGGCGAAAGATTGTATTCGATTAATGTTTCTGCCAGAGGTTCAAATTCTGGACCGTAAATTATATCATCGTAATTTAAATGTTTTATTTCCCCTTTTGCACCAAACTGTATCTTAGAAAAATGTATATGTGAATTATTTGTCCTGTCATAACCCAAAGTTTCAAGGCTGTAATCTAGTATCCTCTTAAAGTCGTCTTTTGTTTTTAATGAGCCTTGTTCCAAAGCGTTTATATGCCCAAAATCGAAAGTCGGCACGAGATGTGAGTTGACTTTACAAAGGTCTATAACCTCGTTGTATGTACCGATTTGCATAGTTTTTCCCATTGTTTCAGGACAAAGCAGAATACCATCTAATACGCCTTCATCATCCATTTTATTGAATGTTTCGTCAAAGTGTTTGTAAGTTAAGTCGAGTGCTTCCTCTCTTTTAAGTTTACCACAAGATGCTGGATGAAAAACAAGGCGGTCAGCACCGAAAGCCTTTAAAAATTTGATACCTGTATAAATGTAACCTTGTGATTTTTGATACATGACATCATCTGGGTTTGCAAAATTTATATAAAATGGAGCATGTAGTGATATCTTTATATCATACTCTTTAAATAACTCTCCTGCTCTTGTAGCAAGTTCGGTAGACATTTGATATCCATGCCCAAAAGAATACTCATAGGCGTCTAGTCCATAATTTTTTATCCATTTTGGAACATCCATTATAGATTTGTAACCCTGTTCATAAAATTCATCGCCACAGCCAGATGAACCAAATAATACCATTTTAATCTCCTTTTCAATTTTTCTCTAATGAACAAACTATAAAATTTAAAGAATAAATCTTATTAAAACTTTAATTATGTTCAAAACGACTTTTCTTATATACATTAACTAAAAAGATTTTTTTAGAATTTGATTCTTTTTATCTATAAAAAAGAATTTTATAAAACTATATAAGTCTTAACTTAAATCTTAAATAGCCATTCTCTGCAATCGTCAAACCTAAAAATTCATTTTCATTATATGCTCTAAATTCTCCATTATTTTGACTAACTATATTATTACCATTTAACAATCTTTGTGTCTCTTCGTTTGACAGATAAATTTTTTCATAATCATCCAAAACATCGTCAAGTTTAATTACTTTATAATTTCCTTTTTGAATATCCTCTAATGTATATGAGTCTTTAATATCAAACTTTCCACATTTAGTACGTTGTATATATAACATAATACCACATGTGCCTAAAAGTGTTGCCAAATCTCTACATAGCGAACGTATATATGTTCCGCTTGAACAATGAATTTTAAATTTAAATGTGTTCTTTTCTATTTGAGAGATTAATTCTATTGAATAAACCTCTATCTCTTTTGCCTTTAAAGGTATATCCTTATAACCATCTCTTGCAAGGTCATAAGCCTTTTTCCCATTTATTTTCTTTGCTGAATATATAGGTGGCATTTGCAACTGCTTACCTACCAATTTTGGCAGAACATTTAAAATATCAGATTTTGTAATATTCACTTTTTTATCATTTTCTATTATCTCTCCTTCACAATCGAGTGTCAAGGAAGTTTGTCCAAACTTAAATATTGTTATGTATTCTTTATCCTTGTTTAAAAAATAGTCAAAAAGTTTAGTACCTTTTCCAAGTGTTATTGGCAAAAGCCCCTCTCCAAGTACGTCAAGAGTACCAAGATGCCCAGCCTTATCAGCGTTTAGGATATACTTTACCTTATTTACTACCTTATTTGATGAAATATTTCTTTCTTTATTTACAAGTATTATACCATTAATTTTCATTTTTCTCACATTGAATTTTACATTCTTTTATAATATCGTTTTTTAATTTTATAGCATTGTTTGTAACTATTTTAGCACCAGATGCAGAAATATGACCGCCTCCGCCAAATTTAGTTGCAATTTCTTTAACATTATAGCCCAGTTTACCTCTCATAGATAGGCTGTAATAGTCTGGATATTGCTCTATTAAACTAAATGATATCTTAGCCTCTTTGATAGTTAATAGTTTACTGCTAAAAAAATCACAATCTTCTTTAATCGCACCTAATTCATTTAATTTTTTATGGGTTATTAAACAATAAGATATACCATTTTCTATTTTATAGTTATTTAATAAATACTTTTCAAGATCGATAATCTTCTTAGTTTTTGATTTGTATTCCAAGTCATTTATTCTTGTAATATCTGCACCTGCTTTTATGCACTTATATGCTACATAAAAAGAGTTTGCTGTTGTGTTTGTGTTTATAAATGAATTTGTATCCCCTGTTAATCCTATAAATATAAGTGATGCTATTTTAGGCGAGAAATTTACCTTTAAAGTTTTAATTATGTTATAACAAATTTCACTACACGAACTATATTTTGACTGTCTATAAGTAAAATCTCCTTGGAGAAGATCGCTCGCATGATGGTCTATTACTATTTTTTTCTTAGCATTTAAGAAGATATCTTTAAAGTCTCCCAAAAGATTTGGTGATGATGTGTCAGTTGAAATCATTATGTCATATTTTTTATCTATAAACTCTTTTTTTATAGGATTTTCAATGATTAAATCAATATAATGCTCCGTTATATCGTCTTTAAGATAAATATCAACCTCTTTTCCTAAATCTTTGCAAGCGTAGTAAAGTGATAACGAAGAGCCTATTGCATCTAGGTCAGGACTTTTGTGTGTGAAGATAGCAATTTTTCTAGCATTATTAATTTCATTTGCTAACTTTATCAATGTTGTACTCATTAATTACTCCTCATCTTCTTCTTTTGGTATATTGAGAGTGCTAAGTATTTCATTTATTCTTTGCGTAGCCTTTGTACCTTTATCAAGAATAAATATAAGTTTTGGTACTTGTGGCATTTTTACCATGTTGGCAAGTTCGTGCTTAATAAATCCCTCAGAATTTTGGAGTACCTTGATTATCTCATTTGCTTGACTTTCACTGTTATAATCAAAGGAAATTTTAACCTTACATGTTTTAAAGTCTGGGGAAACGCTCGCCTCACTTACATAAAGCATCGGATCTATTCTAGGGTCATTTAACCTATTTTGTATAATATAACCAATGTTTTTTTGAATTTGACTATTTGCTCTTTCAAATCTTATAGACATAAAAACTCCTCTATTTAAATATAGGGTAAGAAATTTCTTACCCTATTATTATACCTAATATTTTGTATTTTTCAAAATGAAAAGACTATCTTTTTACAACTTCTTTTGAATAAAATTCAATAATGTCGCCCTCTTTAAAGTCTATACTATCTTTCAGTTTAACACCGCATTCAAAACCCTTATTTACTTCGGATTTTTCATCTTTTACAATCTTTAAGGACTCAACAGTTGTTTTACCTATTTCATCATTTCCACGTTTAACAACAGCGATTGAATTGCGTGTTGCTTTTCCGTCTTTGATATAACATCCAGCAACCTTTCCAGCAGTAGAAAGTTTAAATACCATGCGTATTTCAGCACTACCAATATAAACTTCTTCATATTTTACACTAAGCATACCATTTATTGCATTTGTTATATCATCAACAACTTCATATATGATTTTATATTCTTTGATTTGCACTTTATTACTTTCAGCAAGAGTCTTTGCTTTTGCAACAGGTTTTTGATTAAAGCATATTATTATTGCACCTGTTGTTTGAGCAAGTATAACATCACTTTCAGTAACCGCACCTGCCCCACTATGAACTACATTAACTTTTGCTTCCTCATTTCTTATTGCAAGAAGTGAAGACTTTAACGCTTCAACTGAACCCATTGTATCAGCCTTAATAATAATGTTAAGATTTTTCAGATGTCCTTCATGAACCATATTCATAAAATTATCAAGAGTTACACCAGAAGAATGTTCTGCTCTTTCCTTTTTAATCTTGTCTATTCTCTCTTGAATAACTTGTTTTGATAAAGTCTCTTCAACAGCATAAACCTCATCACCAGCAGATGGGACATCATTAAAGCCTAAAACTTCAACAGGTGTAGAAGGAAGTGCCTCTTTAACAGGTTTGCCCTTATCATTGAACATTGCTCTTACTTTACCATAAGTTATACCTGACATGATTGAGTCGCCAACATGCAAAGTACCATTTTGTACTATAACAGAAGCAACAGGGCCTCTATTTTTATCTAGTTCAGCCTCGATCACTACTGCGGTTGCCATTTTCTTTGGATTTGCCTTTAATTCTTGCATTTCACTTACAAGTAAAATTGTTTGTTTTAGTTCATCAAGTCCCATGCCTGTTTTTGCTGAAATTGGGACGCATATAGCATCACCACCCCATTCCTCTGGCAAAACACCATTTTCTGCCAGTTGTTGTTTAATTCTATCTGGATTAGCCTCAGGTTTATCCATCTTATTTATAGCAACAATAATAGGAACATTTGCTGCTTTTATATGGTTTATCGCTTCAATAGTTTGTGGCATAACGCCATCATCTGCTGCCACTACAAGAATAGCGATGTCGGTTGCCTTCGCACCTCTTGCTCTCATAGCAGTAAAGGCAGCATGCCCAGGAGTATCAATAAATGTTATTTTTTCACCATTAAATGATATTTGATAAGCACCTATGCTCTGTGTTATACCACCTGCCTCGCCAGAAACAACGTTTGTCTTTCTGAAAGCGTCAAGAAGAGAAGTTTTACCATGGTCGACATGCCCCATGACAGCAACAATTGGAGGACGTTTTACTAAATCTTTTTCGTCATCTTGACTTGATGCACTTTCAATAAGTTTTTCCTCGTATGATTTATCAATTTTTAGTTCGAGGGTAATACCAAAATCACTTGCAATGAGTTCTGCGGTCTCATAATCTATATTAGAATTTATTGTCGCCATAATTCCTAGCAACATAAGTTTTTTCACAATTTCAGTTACAGGTTTGCCTATTTTTTCACTGAAATCTTTTATTGATATTTCCTTTGCTGTGAGTACTGCATGTTTAATAGTAACTATATTTGTTGATTTTTGCTCTTTTTTCTTCTTTATATTTTTTCTTGATCCATATGATATTTCTTCAATACCGTCTTCATCTTCAACAAATATATTATTTCGTTTTTGTTCATCTCTTTTCTTTTGTACCTGTTTACGCTCGTCATTGTTAGAACGTTTTTGAGCATACTTTGCTTTGTTTGCATAATTTCTATCATTTTTTATTTCAATCTCAGGAGTGTCGTTTGCAAAAGAGCGGAAATTATTACCTTTTGCAGAGACAAAATTATTGTTACCAAATTTTTTATTTTGAGGGTTGTTTTTATTATTAAAAGGTTTATTGTCTTTTCTATCTTTATTAAAATTAGGCTTTACAGGTTTGTTGTTGTTTTTATTAAATTTGTTTTGCTCATAACTCTTTTGTTGATTATTAGTCGCTTCAAACTTTTTGAAATTAGTCTTTGGTTGATTTTGGGTTGTAGAAAATCTAGGCTCAGATGTTTTGATCTCAACCTTTATATCTTGTTTTTCTTCATGAGTCTGCTCAATCACTTTGTCAACTTTTTCAACTTCTAATTGTTTAATTCTATTTGAAAGTTCTTTACCAAAGTTATCCACTTGCGACTTTGTATTTTTTATATCACGTAAAATTTGAGTTATTTCACCCTCTTTCTGTAACTCATGTATTTTTCTTAAATTTTGTAATGATTGACTAGCCAATATTTACTCCTTTTAATTTTTAACTTATTTTATATTCGAAAGTTATCGCCAAGCGTGGTAAACACACATTAGACATTAACTTTTATTGATGATATAATTAATTGTGCTTTTTTTGCCAAAGCTAAAATTTAAATTGTTTAATTTTTATCATCACACAGTTTACAAATAATTTCACTGAGATTTTTATTTTTTATACCAATAATTTTACAATTATTGATATTCATAATGCTATCTAAACCGTCTAACTTCAACGTCGAAACGCCTCTTTCTTTTAATTTTTCTACAACTTTAATAGTATTTTTCTTAGCAGTGCTATCAAATAGAGCAAGATATAATTTTTTATTGTAATTATATAATTTTTCTCCTCCAATTATAACAAAACCTGCTTTTTTTGCAATATTTAGATAGCCTATAATTTTTTCTCTATCCAAGAATAACCCCTTTTAAACTCTGGTATACCTCTTCACTGACATTGCATTTAAAAGTCTTATTTAAGAGTTTTTGCTTGACAAGTTTTTCGTAACATTCCCTGTTTTTACAGATATACGCACCTCTACCATTTTTTTTACCGCTTTCATCTATGGTAATTACGCCCTCCTTGTCCTTAACAATTCTAAGCAATTCTTTTTTATCTTTCATATTTCGACATGCAATACACATTCTTAATTTATCCATTTCGCACCTATTCTTCATCGTCATTTAATGGAGAAATTTCTTCTAAATCTTCAAGTTCGCTTAGTCCGTCGAAGGCATCATCTTCACTTAACTCTGTTAATTCATATTCAGGTTCCTTAGTATGTTGGTTAGAGATTGAACTTTCTGGTTTAACCTCAATTTTCCAACCTGTTAGTCTTGCTGCAAGACGAACATTTTGTCCATTCTTTCCTATTGCAAGAGAAAGTTTATCGTCTGGAACAATTACTCTTGAAGAGTGGAGGCTATCATTTGTTTCTACGCTAATAACAGGTGAAGGACTTAAAGCCTTAGCAATATATTCGAGTGGATCATCACTATATTCTATTAAATCTATTTTTTCACCATTTAGTTCAGCAGTAATTGTGTCAATTCTTTGACCATGAAAACCAACACATGTTCCAATTGGGTCTACATTTGGTCTGTCTGTATAGAGAGCGACCTTAGTTCGATTGCCAGCATCACGAGCAATATTTTTTATAACTATTTCGCCAGAAGCCACCTCAGGTATTTCTAATTCAAATAATTTTCTTACAAAACCTATATTGCTCCTTGTTACTTGGATTTGAGTTCCCTTAAAAGAGTCTTTTATCTTTTTAACATAGACCTTTACTCTATCGCCTACATTAAATTTCTCTCCTGGTATTTGATCGGATGGGAGCATTACACCCTCTGTGTGCGTATTTGATAATTGAACATATACTGTACCATTATCAATTCTTTTCACAACAGTTGTCAAAAGTTCATCTTCTTTTTCAGAAAGTTCATCAAGGGCCATTTGCCTTTCCATTTCTTTTAATTTTTGCATAACCACTTGTTTTGCTGTTTGTGCTGCAATGCGTCCGAAATCTTTTGTTGATTCTTCGGTTGTAACTATGTCTCCAACCTTAAAAGATTTCTTTATAAGTCTTGCTTCGGCAAGAGAAATTTCCTTATCTGGATCTTGCACTTCATCTACAACCGTTTTATAAGAATATATTTTGATTGTGGCTTTTTCTGGGTTAAGTTTTACCATAGCCGATTTTGCCTGACCATACATTTTCTTATACGCTGACGTAAGAGCGGTTTCAAGTGTAGATATAAATGCCTCCTTATTTATTTTCTTTTCTGCTTCTAAATCTTCAAGTGCTTGAAAAAAATCTTTGTTTATCATGTTTAACTCCTTAAAATTTTATTATTGGCACAATATGTGCAATTTTGTCTCTTGTTATATTTAAAGTCTTGTCGTCTTTTTCAATGATTATTTCACTATCATTAAAATCTTTAAGCACGCCTTCAAATTTTTTCTTTCCATCAATTTTTGCAAATAATGTTATTTCAATTTCTTTCCCTGTATTGCGTTGAAAGTCCCTGTTAGTTTTTAGAGGTCTATCAAGACCTGGCGAACTAACACTTAAAATATATGACGTATCGTCTGTTGGGTTAAGGTCCTCTAAAAGCCCATCAATCTCTTTGGATACTTTCTCGCAGTCCTCTATTTGAACACCACCCTCCTTATCGATATAGAAGGTCAAGTTCATACCGTCTGATTTTTTAGCGTATTCAACCTCTACCACCTCGTAGCCCATATTTTCTATAACAGGGACTACTTTTTCCTCACATATAGTTTTTACTTTACTTGCCAAAATACCCTCCATTCTACGAAGTAGGGAGCGATGCAATTGCACGCTCCCTACTTACCAAGTCATCTATATTATAGCATACAAGAAAATAGAAATCAAGTATAATTAATAATTTTTTTTATTTTTTATTAAATATTTTATTCCTATCAAATTTTTTTTGAAAATTATATTTAATTTTATTTATTTATACCTTTCTTTTATTGAGTTCCATTAAAACTTGTGCTGTTGCATAGGCATCATTGAATGCTCTATGTGCTCCTTCTAGTTTTAAACCTAGATATTTAACCACTGTTCCAAGTTTATAATTCCCTGGATTTATCTTTGCCTGTTTTGCCACAATGTAAGCATCAATAACAGTATTTGTAAAAGGAATATTTAATTTATTAGTTATCTTTTTAATAAATTTTAAATCAAACCCTATTATGTTATAGCCACTTATAATACAGTCCTTAGACCATTCGCAGAAATCAATAATAACATCTTCAATCTTTGGAGCAAAGGCTACCATTTCATTTGTGATATGTGTTAAATTTTGTACCTCGACAGGTATGGGATTTTTAGGCTTTGCAAAACTTGAAAATCTTTCAGTTACCTCACCATGCTCTATTTTAACTGCTCCTATCTCTGTTATTTCACACGCCTCTGGATCAAGTCCTGTTGTTTCTATGTCAAAGACAACAATGTTATTTTTAAGTATAAAGTCATTGTATTTGTCATTATGATCAAATAGAAAAGATTGAGCACTTCGAGGAAGTAAATCTGGAAAAACAACTTGCTTGTGATTATGCTTAATATCTTCAACAGCAAGATTTTCTTCTTGGTTATTTTCTTTAACACTAGGGCTTGCCAGTGAGATTTTTTTAATGTAATATGTAAGTTTACCGTTTATACCTGGTTTTAAATCACCTACACATAATATAAAAGAAAGTTCTTCGAGGTTTTCAAGTGTTTTTTCATGAGTTTTTGGACAAAAATATACGCACTCAACTTGTCCTTCAATATCTTTTAATGTAAAAGTATATAAAGATTTTTCTTCACCTGCACGCTTGCCTTTTTTAATTACAAACTTCTTCTGTAATTTATTTGATATAAATCCTGCTAGTATAACCGATAATTTTTGTTTTTGGTTATCTTTTATGTATTCAGGCTTTGGTATAATATCTCCGCCTATTAGTTTTTTCTCAATTGAGACGTTATATCTTCTTGCTTTTGTAGGAACAGGTAAAATGTCATCGCTTTCTATTTCATCAGGTAAACTTTCTTCGTTTTCTTTTATATCTATTGTAAAATTTGCTATATACAATTTGTCAAGATAATTTTTGAGCATAGATTTTAATTCGAATTCATCAATGAGAGAAAAAATATCCTGATTTAGTTTTATCTCAATTGAGACATCTGTTAGATTGCTTTTTATTAGTATATTGTCAAGTGATATGTAGGGCAAAAGTCCCTTTTTATTTGTCTGGAAATATTTAACTACATCCTCTAATATCAGTTTCTCATCTAAATAACTTTTCTTAAATTTAATCTTTAACTCACCGTTTAAGGCAATTTGCTCTTTTAAATATTCTCCTATTTCATGTTTATCATCATCTGATATCTCATTAATTGTTAGAGGATACAAAAAAGTGATTGTACACGTCTTAATATCTATATCGTATACAACACTAAGCAATTTTAAAAAATCATATTTCTTTTCAAATTTCCTTTGTAATAATTCTTTTATATTGACCATCAATTTCTATTTTATAACAGAAAATGCAATATGTCAACTAAAATCACAAATCCAAAAAGTATAACAAGTCCTATTGTGTGAATTAAGTTCTCTGTCTCACGCTTAATAGGTCTCTTTCGTATTGCCTCTATTGTTGTAAAAAGTACATGCGAGCCATCAAGAGCAGGTATAGGCAAAGCATTAAATATGGCTAAGTTTGCAGATATTAGTGGTATCAATAATAAAACATTTGCTATATTTGTCTGAGTAAATGTGGCAATTGTTTCTATTGTTGTCAAAGGTCCTCCAATGGATGATAGTGGCAATTGGAAAGTTATTAACATCCATAACGACTTTAACACCACCCAAGCAAGACCAAAAGCAAACGGCACAGCCCTTTCCAATGCTTCTGAGAATGTATAGACATAGGCACTAACACGTCCATCAAAGCAATAGGCATAATTTATATCATATTCGCCCTCTATAACATTGCCTTCGGAGTCCAATTTGGGAGTCCGTATTTCGAGTTGATAGAACCCTATATATACATTATCAATATACTCACCATTTCTTTTTACAACAGCAGTTGTAGTTTCTTGATAATTTTGAAAGGCCTCTCGTTCATTATAAGTATCTGGATGTGCTTCCTTCTCCTCTTCCAAATAACTCATGAGATTTGCAAATTCAACAGTTCTCAAATCTCCATATAAAGAGCCATAGGCAAAATCTATTTTTTCGCCATTTATTGAAATAATAACATCTCCCTCTTGAAGAGTTTCTGCACCCTCTGGTATATTTGATAAGTTTGTAACAGGAGTTATATCAGTATTGATATTATCTAAATTGACCTCATTTCCATACACATCATAAATAGCAGTACTTCTTGCATCAAAAAGAGTTTGCACCTGTGGTACATCATAACCAACTGTACAAAGCAATATTAGTGAAAAAATAACTGCTGTTGCAAAGTTGAATGTTACACCTGCTAAGAAAACTAAAATTCTTTTCCAAGGTGCTTGATTTGTAAAAGCATCTTTATCATTAGGGTTTGTTTCATCTTCGCCAGCGAAGGCACAATAACCGCCGAGCGGAAAAATACGGAGAGAAATAAGTTCTCCCCTTTTATTTTTACGAGAAAAGATGGCTTTACCAAAGCCAACCGAAAATTCTGTTATTTTAAAATTCAACATTCTGCCGATGGTGTAATGTCCAAATTCATGTATTAAAACCATCAAAAGAAGAATTGCAATTGCAAGAATTATATATAGTACAATCATTTTACCTCTCTCATTTTACTAGCAACTTTCTTTTATTTAGACATAGATTATATGTTATAAATCTATTACAGCACAGCAAATAATATACTAAATGCAATAAAAATAAATGGTGCGACAAAAATATATGAATCAAATCTATCAAGCATGCCACCATGTCCTGGCAGTAAATTGCCCGAATCTTTAACCCCTGCACTACGCTTTAAATAACTTTCAAATAAATCCCCCGCCTGACTTATAACAGAACCTAGCAATGAAATAATTACTATCTTCCAAACAGTTATTCCACTTCCGAGCAAGATTGTATTCATTGCAGGTATTGAATAACATATATAGTAAACGGCAACAGTTAAAAGTACGCACCATAAAGTACCGCCAACTGCACCAGAAACAGTCTTTTTAGGACTTATTTTAGGTGCTAACTTTTTACCCTCAAAAAGACCTCCCGTAAGAAAAGCAAAGGTATCGGTAAAAATAGGTATTAAAAAGGCAAGAAGCAGAACAAAGAAAGATACCCATCCGTCGAAACCTACAAGTGAAGAAAATGTGGTGGTCATGTCTTCGAAGTGATTTATAAGAGTTAAAAACATAAGCAAGAAGGCTGGATAAACGAAAACAACTGTTGTATTCAATGCCTTTACAAGAGAATATTTAACAACACTTGTAGACTTGTCCATTTGTCTTGTTCTTATCTCTGCTTTTGTTTTGTTAAAACTAATTAATGGCAATACAAATGCAATAGCAAAGAACAATACAATCATTGCAACTGCAATTACAAGCGTATAAATAAGACCAAGCGAAGAATCAAACGCACTGCAAACAAGAAGTATCAGCATTAGAAATGCTGGAAAGATTGTTGCTAACAATTGATTGTTATATTTGCCCATTTTTGTAAAGATCTTTGACGCCTCATAACATGAAAAGCAGAGAACAACTAAAATAAGTGCATCAAAAAAATAATTGCTTACATAAACTTTTAAAATAAATGCGATCGCAAGCACTAAAATAATACCTATTGATGTAATCAGTCTATTTTTCAACTTAAACCTCCAAATCTTCGTTTCCTTTTTTGGTATACCATTAACGCTTTAACAAAGTGTCTTTCATTAAAGTCTGGCCATAAGACCTTTGGAAAATATAGTTCACTATATGCCATTTGAAATAATAGGAAATTTGATATTCTATTTTCACCACTAGTTCTAACTATAAAGTCTGGTTCTGGAAGAGAACATGTATCAAGTGAAGAAAGTATATCTCCTTCTTCCACCTTTTTATAGCCATTATCAATCAATTTATTCACTGCCCTAACTATATCATCTCTTCCGCCATAGTTAAGAGCGAATATTATTTCAAGTTTATCATAATCTTTTGTCTTTTCTTTAATATCAATCAAAGCACTTTTTAAATCCTCAGGAAATGGATCTAAGACACCTATCGATGATAACTTCACATGTTTTTTTAAAAAGATATTATCTTCTTTTGAAATATAAGTTCTTATTAAATCAAATATGCCTTCTATTTCTTCTTTGCTACGTTTCCAATTTTCTGTCGAGAAAGCAAAAAATGTGCAATATTTAATACCATGCTTTAAACAGGAGTCAATCGTCCTTTCTATCGCTTTAATGCCCTCTTTATGACCAAAAGTTCTTGGCAGGCCTCGCCTAGTTGCCCATCTTCCATTACCGTCCATAATAATTGCTAAATGTTTTGGTACTTTTTTTATTTTTGCCATATAAATTCCTTTTATTAATCTTAATAATGGAATTTAATAAAGCGAAATTGTAGATTAAACTTCCATTATCTCCTTTTCTTTAACCTTGCAATTTTCATCTATTTGATCGCAGGCTTTATCTACAAGTTTCTGTATTTGTTCTTCGTAAGTATTGCGTTCGTCTTCTGATATTTCGCTATTCTTTTCGAGGTCTTTTATCATATCCATAGCATCTCGTCTTGCACCACGAACAGCAACCTTTGTTTCCTCTGCAATTTTCTTTACAGATTTGACAATTTCCTTTCTTCTCTCCTCAGTGAGTGCTGGGAAAATAAGTCTTATTGTCTTTCCGTCCTCATTTGGATTTACGCCTAAATCGGCTGCTGAAATTGCTTTTACAACATTTTTAACTTGTGATTGATCCCATACTGATATTGCAAGTATTCTAGCCTCTGGTACAGTTATACTAGCCATATTTTTAATTGGTGTAGGCACTCCATAATAGTCAATAAAAACTTTATCAAGGATATGAGGATTTGCCCTACCTGCACGAATAACTAAATATTCACTCAATTGATGTTTTACTGCCTTATCTATTTCCTCTTGGCAGGAAAGCATAATTTCTTCTACCATTTCGTTCATAAATATCTCCTTGCAATTTATTTTACTATAAAGAAAAAAAAATTGCAAACGATTTGATATTATTGTAATAATATTCTTTATTTTTTTATTAGAAAATAGGTGCATAATTTTATAAAAATAATAAAAAAATGTCAGAAAATATTTTAAGAGAATAAAAATGGCTATTTGCACTATCTATCATCTTAAATAAAGCATATAAAAAAACATATTAGACTACAATTTCCTAATATGTTCTCTTATTTTGTTTTTCATACAGCAATTATTTAGCCATACTTGTTAATATGTTATTTACCTTTCATTTGTTTTTCAACTTCTTCTGCAAGGTTGTCATTACGTTTTTCAAGTCCTTCGCCCATTTCAAACCTTACAAATCTTCTGATAGAGATTTTTTCTCCGATTTGTGCTGTTTTCTCTGCAATGTACTTAGAAATAGTTTTGCTTGGATCTTTAACAAATGTCTGTTCAAGTAGACAAACCTCTTGATAATATTTCTTAACTCTACCCTCAATCATTTTTTCAACTATTTGGGCTGGTTTACCCTCGTTAAGAGATTGTGCTCTAAAAATTTCTTTTTCTTTTTCAAGTTCATCTGCTGGAACATCCTCTATTTTAACATATTTAGGTGCAGTAGCGGCAATTTGAAGAGCGATGTCATGTGCGAGTTCTTGAAAATCATCCGTTTTAGCAACAAAGTCAGTCTCACAGTTGATTTCAGCAAGAACACCAATCTTTCCGCCCATGTGAATGTAAGCAGTAACGATACCCTCAGATGCTATTCTTGACTGTTTTTTTGCGGCTGACGCCATACCCTTTTCTCTAAGCCATACAATTGCCTTTTCAAAATCGCCATCACTCTCAACTAGTGCTTTTTTGCAGTCCATCATACCAGCATTTGTTTTTGCTCTAAGTTCTGCAACGTCTTTTGCTGTAAAATTCATATTCTACTCTCCTTTATCTTCTTTTTCAACTTTTACAGATTCTTCCTTTTTCTCTTCTTTAACTTCTTTTTTAGCCTCTACCTTCTTTTTTGCTGACTTTTTCTTAGCAGATTTCTTATTTCTATTTTCTTCGCCTGCCTCAGCAATTTCAAGATTAGGTCTAGTTTCTGCAAGAGCCTTTTCTATATCAATTTCCTCTTCTTGAACATCCTCTTTTTTAAGTGATACACCCTCTTTTGCTTCAATTACAGCATCAGCAATGGCAGATGCAATTAATTTTACAGAACGGATAGCATCATCATTTCCTGGAATAACATAATCAATGTGATCAGGGTTTCCGTTTGTATCAACAAGAGCAACCATAGGTATATTTAAAAGTTTACATTCGTTTACACAAATATGTTCAATATTAGGGTCAACAACGAAAACAACACCTGGTAATTCTCTCATTTCTTTGATACCGCCAAGGTTACGTTCAAGTTTATCTCTTTCTGTTTTTAAAAGAGTAACCTCTTTTTTAGGAAGTAAGTCAAACTCTCCTACCTTTTCCATTTGATTTAATTTGTTGAGTCTTTCAATTCTAGACTTAATTGTCTTAAAGTTAGTAAGACATCCTCCAAGCCAACGAGTGTTGATATAGTACATACCACATCTCTCAGCCTCTTCTTTTACAGCATCTTGTGCTTGTTTTTTAGTTCCTACAAAAAGAACATTTTTCCCTGAGGCAACAACATCTCGTACAAACTTATACGCTTTGTCTATTTGCTCAGATGTTTGTTCTAGATTGATGATATGAATATCATTTCTTGCAGTGAAAATGAATTTTTTCATCTTAGGGTTCCACTTTCTAGTTTGATGACCAAAGTGAACACCTGCTTCTAGAAGTTGTTTCATTGAAATAACTGACATTTTTTTATCCTCCTTTGTTTTTGTCCTTCCTTATAGTTTTCGAGCTCCTAATTGCGACCACAGAATAATATCTTTTATGTTGCATATGGTATCGTTTTTCTATACAACAAGTTTTTGGCAACTGCAATAGAATATTCTATAAGTGCATATTTGTCCAACGACGAAAGTATTATAACATAAGTTAAATATATTGTCAACTCTTTTTACGTCTATTTTAATTTTTGTCATATAAAAATTACATTTAGTTGATTATCAATCATTACTTAATTGAAAGATTTATAGTAGAATTACAGAAAATATTACAATAACAATTTAAAATAACCTATATCGCATTCTTTAAAGGAAAAAGATAAATTCAAATAAAGGTTTGGAAATTATTAAAAAAATCCCTGAACTATTCAGGAATTTTTTGTTTTTGTCTTGTAACCTTTGCTCTTTTTCTATCTTTATAAAAGACAGAACATATGCTTGGAAGCAAGAATTGAGAGGTATAGAAAGTCGTAAGTAAACTTATCATTATTCCAAGTGCAACCTCTCTTACACCCTCAACTGCAATAACTGAGAAAAGTATAGCAATCACAAATATTACTAAATAAAGAACTACTCTATTTAAGGTAATTTCTTTTATAGTAGCATTTGCTATCTCACTGTTTTTAACTTTTTCAAACCTACCAGACCTAATATTCGATTTAAGTTTAAAATAATAGTAGATAAGATTAAACACACTAAGCATAAAGGTTGAGAGCAAAATGATTGATAGTGAAAGATTGATTGTTAGTCTAAATATTAAAATTAGTCCAAGTGTCATAAATATATCTATCGCAATTTGCAGTATACCTACAAGGAATATACTTGGGTTATTTCTAAATGCAAGGTAGCATGCCATGACTAAATAGCCAAATACAATGCAAGCGACCGTCCCTGTTATCCACGTGAAATCTGCACTAGACGGAGAATAGTCTATATTTGATACTGCATCTTCATAGTTTGAATAGCCAAAAGCGGTGATTAGAGATTGTCTAATATCGTTATTTAATGCGGTTATACTGTCAATATCATTAGACAAATTTTGATAAGTTACCTCCACTGCCTGTCCATTTGTAACAAGGTAATCTTCAATAGTCATATTTGTTATTCTAAATGAGTCAATGGCAAGACCATTATCATTCAAAACGATGTCTATTTTATCATACACTGCATCAAGGTCTGCTTGATTTGTAATATCATAACTTGCAATATCCTCTCCAAATCTGTTTTCATTATTAACATAAATTTTAACTACACTTTCGCCTGTAAAATCTGTTCCATAATGGAAACCAACAACAGAGACAAGGACAATTCCTACAATTAAAATAATTGCTGGAATTATAAGAAAATATAGGAAATTTTTTGTTATGTTAAATTTGGAAGATATTATTTTTTTATTTAGATAATTATTTTTCATATTAAGCATTTTCGTTACCCCCTTCGTGATTTATGGTAACTACACTTTCCTCTTGTGAGTCTATGGCGTCATTTTGAGGTTGCACGTCTGAAATTATAGTCTCCTCTTTTAATTCTTTTACGCCTTTCTCTCTGTAAAGACCAAGCCTCTTAGATTTTGTGCTATTTAGTGGCAAGTAAATATTTAATAGGTATCTTGTTACAACAAGTGATATAAATACAGATATAATTGCTCCCATAAATAACATTACACCAAAGCCATTAAAAGTAGACGGAGCAAATATCCATATAATTGCACCAACTAATGCTACTATAATATGACTGTCAAGAATTGGCCAAAGCGATTTTTTCATTCCGCCCTTGAATGACAAATGTATCTTCTTTCCGATTGAATATTCGCTTCTAATATTTTCAAATATGATAACGTTTGCAACAAGAGAAAGGAGATATGCAAATATACATCCGAATAATGTTGCAAGATTTAATACAACAAATGGTATAGCCTGCATGAAGAATACAAATATCACTAGGAAGAATATTTGTGAAAGACATCCAAGTAGTCCTAAATCTCTATAATTTGCTATTAAAAACGCAAGAGTAATCACAATAGATACGATAGTAGCAATACCTATATATAACAAAGTGTTTTGTCCAAAAAGGGCTGTAATATTACTTGTTTCTGGATAGGACAATTCAAGACCTAATGCCCCTCCTGTAATAATGTAGGCAAGGCGAGCCTGTGCCGTTCCATTTGACGCACTAACAGAGTTTCCTACAAGATTTGGCGAATAATAATCACTGCTTGAATCGATTGCAAAAGAGATTGTTGTATCAATGTCATCTATGTTGATTGTATCTGATAAGAGGTTGTCTTCTGTTAATTCTTCAATATAAATATATACGTTAGAAGAGTTTATTTCCTCAGCAGATGTAAGCATATTTTCAAGTCTTATTCTGCCAGAATTCGTAAATTCAAGCACTACTGTATAGCCACTGCTATCATAGTCATAGCCAACATAGGCATAATCAATATCGTTACTATTTAGATATACAGTTGGATTTGTAACTGTGTCGCTGATTTCTTCAAGAGTAACAAATATCTCTTGTCCTTCTGCAAGATAGTCAAAAACATAATCGGTAGCATCTACTCCTGACGCCTCCACTCTTATTTTTTCGCCCTGTCTTGTTACAAAAAGTTCAGGGAAATTTTCTCCTCTGCTTGAACCGTTGCTACTAAATACATTCTCCACTTTTGAAAGTGCATTGTCTATGGTCTCGGTAAGAGAGTAGCCTGTATTATTATTGCTTAGTTCTGCACTATATATAGCAGAAACGCCACCATCTAAGTCAATTCCTTTTTGGATAGCACCAACAAAGCCATTATATCTATCCGCTGTCGATGGCACATTAAAAGGACATACACTTAAAAGTACGCCCAAAATTGCAATAATGACAAGAAGTATGAAATTTACAATAGAGTATTTCTTTAACATTGATAATCCTTTTATCTTTTTTTATGTCTACTCTCATAATTATAAAGAATTAAAAGGACTATGTCAATTAAATTTGAGTTTAGTTTGCACTTTTTTTGATATTTACGCTAATTATTCCGCAAATTGCACCTATAACAGCACCAAAAACGCTATCTGTAAGCAATGTAATATCAAAAACGAATGTACCACTTAGTATTGAAAAGATTAAAAATGCCATAATTGAGTAAACAAAACCTATTAAAAGTCCGCTTACAAGTCCTAGTTCTTTACATTTTTTAAGCCCAATAAAAACACCTAAAAATATACTAATCCCCTTAATTACTTGATTGACAGGTGCTATTGCACTGTCTGATATGTTTGTAAATTTTAGTAGAAATGCAAACACCAAGACAAGTACAAGTGAGGTGCAGAGGGCGATCAAAACTCCTTTGGCAACATACTTTATTAAAGAATTTTTATTCCCCTCTTTGTGTATATTTATTTTAGATTTCAATTTCATAATTGACTCCTTTTTTAAAAATTATACTTGTAATTAATAAATATGTTTATAAAATAAAAAAAATAACTTTTCAGTAAAAGAAAAGTTATTTCTCATCTTCATCTAACAAATCGGAAACTGTTAAATTATAAGAAGAATATAGATTTTCAATACCATTTAGGTCATCTTTAAATTTATTAAAATCACTTGCAACCTTTATAAAATTTTTATATTGTTTATCACTATTTGTCAAAAAATCTTGTCTATTATATAGATATGCCAAAAAGCCCATTCCGTAAAACCTCTTGCTTAATGTGTCCATGTTTGCATATTTATAACCCCTTTCTTGTTTTAAGATAGGTTTTTTAGATAGAATTACTCTATCCTTTTTTATATCTTCTTGTGAAATTTTCTGCATCTCCATAAAGTTGAATACTTTATAATACAAATCTTTTTCCATAACCATATAACTTGAAGCATCAAATACATATTCTTTATCATATAACTTGAATGTACATATTGAATGAAATAAGCCATTATTTATTCTAAAAGGATTGATTGAACCAAACACTAATTTTACCTTTTGCTGAGAGTTAAGCGCAAAATAGTAGGCACATTTATGACATTCAGACTCTTCACAATCAACATCCTTAAAAAGTCTATTTGCTGGAATAAATCTACCCTTACCAAAAACTTTATCTATACTGAACCAACCATCTTTTTCTTTCTTTATGTTCTTGTTAACATAATCTTTATAAACTTTACTTGTTACCTTTTCATTGTAATATAATTTTTTGCAAAAAATAGGAACCATAAAGCAAAAGACTTCACGTTCCTTTAATGGATGCTCCATTGCTTTTTGATATGTATAATAGGAATAGGAAGTCTCTTCAAGCAGTCTCTTTTTTAAAAACTTTTCACAATCATATATTTTCATTACCTATATTTTACTACAACTTTTGTTTTTAGTCAATATCAAATTTGAATTAAGTCAATATCCTATGTTTGTTTAGTCAATATCAAAAAAAAGAAAAAAGGATGTTAGTCCTTTTTCTCTTTATCTTTCTTAACTTTTTTTGGCTTTTCTTCCTCTTTTGGAGATTGTTCTACTTTGCTTACAGCACTTTTATCATCACTTTTTAGTTCTTGTTGTGAAGTAGCAATAGCAGAATCGGTTGTGTTTGCAGAAACTGGTTCTTCATCTTTAATGATAGTATAGATTGAATAAGCATCAATAGATACGTAACCTTTATTTTTGCCTGTACCTGTCTCAATGGTAACAATCTTTTTGCTATCCTCTAAATGAAGGTCAACAATAGTCCCATACACACCACTTGTTGTGATAATCTTGTCTCCACGTTTTAAAGAATTTGTTTGTTCTTGAATTTTTTGATTTTCTTTCTTGTTTCTCACAGAAATCAAAATTGGATAAACAATGATTAAAATCACTATAAAGACAATTAAAATAATTTGAGTTGCGTCCATATTTTCCTCCTAGACTTTTATTTTACTCTATTAGTCTAACACAAATATATTCAATTTCCAAACAAATTAAACTAAATTTTCTTTGTTTTTATCTCATTTTCAAGTCTTTCGATAAAATCAGACAGATTTAGACCGCTTTTATTTTCATAACCTCTTCCTCTGATAGAAATAGTACCATTTTTCTCTTCCTCATCTCCAACAATAATAAGGTAAGGAATTTTCATTGAAAGAGCCTCTCGAATTTTATAACCTATCTTTTCATTTCTAAGGTCGCTCTCAACTCTAAGTCCCCTATCAAAGAGTTGCTTTCTTATTTTTTCTGCATAGTCATTATTTCTCTCGGTAAGCGATAGTACTCTAACTTGTTCAGGAGCAAGCCAAAGAGGAAAAGCACCTGCAAAGTTTTCAATCAATATACCCATAAAACGATCGATAGCACCATAGATAACTCTATGAATCATAATAGGTCTATGTTTTTGTCCATCTTCACCAACGTATTCAAGTTCAAATCGCTGTGGCAACTGGAAATCAAGTTGGATAGTTCCACACTGCCATGTCCTTCCAAGAGAGTCAGTAAGATGGAAGTCTATCTTAGGTCCATAGAAAGCACCATCACCTTCATTTATGACATAATCAAGATTAAGTTCGTCAAGTGCATCCTTTAAACCATTTGTTGCCATCTCCCAATCTTCATCACTGCCCATACTGTTTTCTGGTCTTGTCGAAAGTTCTACAAAATAACTCAAATTAAATACTTTATAAACTTTGTCAATAAGTGAGACAACACCCTTAATTTCATCCTTTATTTGACTTGGAGTCATGAAAATATGTGCATCATCCTGTGTAAAACTTCTTACTCTTAACAGCCCACCAAGTTCACCTGATTTTTCATATCTGTGAACAATTCCAAGTTCGCCTAGTCTTAAAGGAAGGTCTTTATAAGAGTGAGGCTCATTTTTATATACAAGCACACCGCCTGGACAGTTCATAGGCTTTATAGCATAGGTTTCATTGTCTATTGTAGAAAGATACATATTTTCTTTGTAGTGATCCCAATGCCCTGATATTTCCCATAGATGACGATTTAGCATGATAGGTGTCATAATCTCTTTATATCCTGCCTCTCGGTGAATTTCACGCCAATAGTCTATCAAAAGATTTCTTACTATTGTACCATTTGGAAGATAGAAAGGAAAGCCTGGTCCCTCAGGAGAAATCATAAATAGTTTAAGTTCTTTGCCAAGTTTTCGATGATCTCTCTTCTTTGCCTCTTCAAGCATAGATAAATGCTCTGCAAGTTCCTTTTTAGTCTTAAACGCATAGCAATACACTCGTTGAAGCATCTTATTATTTTCATTCCCTCGCCAGTATGCACCATTTACGCTGTGGATTTTAAAGCCATAATTTTGCAAGCGTCTTGTTGAGTCTACATGAGGTCCTCTGCATAGGTCAAAAAAGTCATCTCCTGTATAGTACAATGAGACCTCTTCGCTCTCTGGGAGTTCATTTATAATTTCGCATTTATATTTATTGTCTGCAAAAAGTTTAAGTGCTTCTTCCTTTGAAACTACCTTTCTTGTGAACTCTTCGCCTTTATTTATTATTTCCTTCATCTTCTTTTCGATTTTGTCGTACTCATCAGGGGTAATTGAATGAGGAAGGTCTATATCATAATAAAATCCGTCCTCGATCGCTGGGCCTATTGTAAGTTTTGTCTCTGGGTAAATTTCTACAAGTGCCTTTGCAAGTATATGAGCAAGAGAGTGTCTTGCTTTCATTAATTCTTCATCTTTTTGTTTTTTAATTTCCATAAATAATCTCCTTTTATAAATAAAAATCGCCCTTAAAATTTAAGGACGATTTGTTAGACCGTGGTTCCACCTTAATTGTCTTTATAAAAAAGACCACTCATTTATAATCTTATCATCATAGCAGTGGTTTCAGATACATTTTAGCCAAGATTTTTCACCAACCAATCTTTCTCTGTACGCATCAAATGGTCTTACTTGTCTACTATTCCAAGAACTAGTTTCATTTTAGCACCATTAATAATTTTTGTCAACTACTTTTGGTTTCTTTTCAAAAAATTTTATGTTTTGTTATTTTTATTATTTTTTTAATATCATTATACAACTATATTTTCCTTTATGACTTAAAAAACATATCCTTTGTATAAATTTTTGCACCACTCTTATTTATTGTAATACGCTCTTCAAATAGTCTTTCAAGAAGATTTATTGCACTGCTACTTTCCTTGAAATACAGGTTGATTTTTTGCGGAGAAAGGTCTATAACATAGGACACAATTGACTCCTCGCTGAAAGTCTTGTTTTGATATTGCGAATTAGGCGAATAGATTTTATAACTTTCTCCCTCTTTCACCACACTTATTTCATCCTCACATATATCAAGATTATCTACTAAAAATTTTAGTAAATCAATAAAACTTTCGCTTGAAATTAGGTAGTCGCTATTTTCATTTGAAAGTGATACAAGTTCCGCCCATTTTTCTTGTAAAGAATGTAGTCTAAAATGATAGAAAGACTCTAAAAAAAAGTCTTTTTTAAGTTCAAGGCTTTTACTAATGATATATTTGTCTGTTTCCTTATCAAAATTTAGTAATGCCTTTTTAAATGCAAGCATACCTATCTTATCTTGACGAGGAAAAATCAAGTAATTATCCAAAAACTTACTTTTAAAAATATTGCAAATAATTTCTATGATGCAACTTGATATTAAAAATTTTGCTTTATCCTTATAAATTTTATCAACTGCGACCAAAATAGAAATATAGCCATGCTCTTCATTAGAGGTAATCACACCATTCATTTGAGAAATTGAATTTTTTAGAGAATTATATAGCGTATTTGCAATAGAAAAATTTTCTGCCTTAACGTTCAGTGAAAACTCCCACATAAATGCTCCTTTCTATGATATTCTATGCAAGGTTAAAAAAAATACACTAAGAATTTTAAATTTAAGGCAAATAATTTGACAAATAAAAGAAAAATATTGATAATACTATTATAAGAGGTTTTATTATGAAAAAAACGACAAAAATTTTAATGGGAATATTATGTTTATGTCCTCTATTACTGCTTACAGCTTGCGACTCTACCACCTATTACACAATAAATGTGTATTGGTCTGATTGGAATTATGGCTCGGTAGTAGGTAATTATTCCGATCCTCGACAACTGGAAGGCACTACTATGACATTGATAGCAACAGAAAACACCTCGACAGCGTCAACAAATCCATTTATCTGCTGGATAAAAAACAACAACAGCGTTGTTTCAACAAATCGAGAATTGCAACTTACCTATAATAGTTCAACTGCTGGCGATTATGTAGCAGTATTTGAAGAAACAAATCCGTCAGGTATGACATATATATCTCTTGACAATCTTGTTGTCGAGGGTCTTGATAGTTATTCAAATGTTACATTCTCTTTAAGTTATTCTTTAATCGGAAGCAGTAATACTTTTATCACTTTTGAAAATGGGAGTCTATCTGATACAGGCGAATTTATTTCGGATAATACAAATGTGCTCTTTCTCGGAAGCGCTGGACAACTTGATACCTACCAATATAGGTTTAGACTTGAAATAACCTCACCTACAAACAGTGGCACTATTACAGATACTTACACAGGTCAAGGCTATATCAACAATGACTCTTTTGACGGACAACTATCAACCACAGCAAGTATTACAAGAGATGATGTAACTATTGCCCTCAATTTTGAAAAACTCAATCATACAATGTTTGAATAATATATAAGATTAATACTTAGTAAAGTTTTATATACAAATTTACACAAAATTTTATATAAAACGCAATTTACAGAATTTATAAAGAGTTATAAATAAAAGAAGGTAGATTTACCTTCTTTTATCTTGGCTGAAAACTATTTGCAGTTTTTTGCTGAACTATTAGATTTTGAACTGCAACCTTTCGCTTCTTTTGATGCTTCTACATTGTTTGCAGATTTAGACATCTTGCCACTTTTGGCATTCTTTCCCATTTTGGAATTCTTACCAAACATAGTTTTCACCTCCTGTTTTCAAGGTTTTTTACCTTGTATATTCATTATGGCTAAAATGCAAGAAATTATACATTGTTTCATCAAATTTTGTTACAAAAAGTGCATCATTTTTTTACAATAGGTGGTTTAAATTTAGTTATAAGTTGTACAATTTTTTATCAAAAAAAAAGAGACACAAAATATTTCGCATCCAAAAAACTAGATAGTTTTAGGTTGTTTTTATTATGCCTCTTTTATCAAATTATTTCTTATCAGTTTTAGTTGTTTTACCTGCAACTTTTGAAGTTGCGGTTTTCTTAGGTGCTGGCTTTGCTGTTGTAGTTTTCTTTTGAGCCTTTTGAGCCTTTTCTTGCTTTTGAGCCTCTTCAAGAAGGTCATAGTATTTGTCAAATACTGCAATAGCAATTTCCTCATCCTCTTCAACTTTGATGATAGAATTTCCATCTTTGTCTTGATCTACTACAAAAACGATGGCCTCATCATCGCCAATTCCTTCAATTTTATCAAGTGGTTTAAGCACGCAGTATAGTCTCTTTTCTTTTCTTACTTCATATGGGATAACAGCAACTTGCTCGAAAGTAAGTTGTTTTCCAGCCTCATCAACAAGAACGATTGGATCTTTGTTATCTTGGTCAAGTAAAACATCAAGAATATCTACTGGTCTTAAATCTTCTTTATTATTATTTTCTACTTTTTTCTCTGCCATAATTAATTCCCCTTTTTTAAATTATCAATGTATGATTGCAAAATCAGTTGAGCTGATATTTTATCGATGAGTTCCTTTCGCTTTTCCCTTCGGACACCGCCTGAGATAAGTATCTCTTCCGCCTCAGCCGAGGTTAAGCGCTCATCAACATAAAACACCTTAACACCTGAGTATTTTTCGAGTTTTTGCCCAAATTCTCTGTGCAATTTTGCTCGTTCTCCCTCACTTCCGTCCATATTTAAAGGCAGTCCAAAGGCAACTACATCAACGTTGTAATCCTTGATTATCTGTCCTAAATGTCTTAGGGCATCCTCCTCGCCTTTATTTTGATAAACTTCGTAAGGGCTGGAAATAATACACAATTGGTCGCTTAACGCAATACCTATACGTTTATCTCCGTAGTCAATACCCATTTTTCTGTGATTTTGCATTACATCTCCATAATGAGTATACCCTTTTGTAACATTTTAGTCAAACAATTAATCAAAAAAGTTAAATATTTTGAATTAAAATTGAATAAAAGGCAAAATATCCTTTAAATTATTGCTTTTTAGTATTACTTCGCTCCAAATTTTTCTATCTTTGTAGTTTGCATCATCAGGGTTGATACATATTGTTTTAACTTGGGTTTTATATACATCTTCGTCATTTTTACCATTACCAAAGAACAAGGCCTCATTTGCAGACACCTTAAAAGTTTTTAAAACACTGCTGACATATTGGCTTTTATCCTCTACAAAATGGTCAAGTTTTGTTATTCCATTAACAATACCTTCGCTATCAAATTTTATCTCTTGTGCCTCAATCTTATATATAAATTTTTGGTTTTTGCCAAGCACAAACTTAATGATATTTTTTATCCCACCTGAAAGGATAATTATTTTGATATTATGTTCATATAGCAACTTTAAAATCTCCTCGCTGTTATCGAGCAGTCTGGTCTCTTTTGCTATGTTTTTAAGAAGGGCTATGCTGACCTTTTCTTCACGATAAATTTTTAGCACCTCGTCAGCCCATGTGTTGTAATCTATTATGCCGTTTACATATTCTTTATATAATCTTTCATCATCGTCTGCACGCCCTATTTTATCCCAAATTCGAGCCCAACTGTTAGGCAATTTGTTAGGTTTTGATAATGTTCCATCAAAGTCAAATATTATTAGTTTGGTTTTCAAGTTTTTCTCCTATTTACAATCGAGTTTTTCTCCTATTTACAATCGTATAAACTCTCACCCTCGCCCATTGATACGACAAGAGGCACTTTTAAAGTGGTTACATTTTCCATGGCTTCTTTTAAAATCTCTTTCACTTTCTCTGCCTCGTCCTTGCAAGTGTCTACAATAAGTTCGTCATGAATTTGAAGTATAAGTTGACTTTTAAGATTGTTTTCTTTAAGCAATTCCTCCACCCTTATCATTGCAAGTTTAATTATATCTGAGGCGGTGCCTTGCAGTGGCATATTCATCGCAACTCGTTCGCCAAAAGTCCTCGTTTGATATTTTGAAGATGATATTTCAGGTATTTTTCTTATTCTGCCAAACTTGGTAACAGAATAGCCCTTTTCTCTTGCAAAAGCGATATTTCTATCCATAAATTCTTTTACTTTTGGATACCTTGTAAAATAGGAGTTGATATAATTTTTAGCCCTCTCTCTTGTAATCTTAATATTCTGAGAAAGTCCATAATCGCTTATTCCATAGATTATACCAAAATTGACTGCTTTTGCCTCTCTTCTTTGAAGAGGAGTAACTTTATCAATATCAACATCAAAAATTTGAGACGCAGTGAGAGAGTGTATATCCCTGCCCTCCTTGTATGATTTGATTAGTTCCTCCTCTCCTGACATATCAGCAAGAAGCCTAAGTTCGATTTGGTTATAATCGGCAGAAATTATTTTACCACCATCAAATTTTGATACAAATATCTTTCTTAGATTTTTGCCATCATCATCACGAGTTGGAATATTTTGCAAGTTTGGCTCACTGCTTGAAAGTCTACCAGTGCTAGTAAGCGTTTGGTTAAAAGTTGTATGTATGATATCGCCATGCTCACTAATCAATCTTTTGTAGACGTCTATGTAGGTGTTTTTAAACTTAGCAAATTTTCTAAATTGTAGTATATCATCAACAAGTGGTATATAGCGTAGTTCTTCAAGTATATCTGCCTTAGTCGACATTTTTTTGTTGTTGTATGACTTTATTCCTAGTTTTTCAAACAAAATGTATGCGACTTGCTTAGGTGAATTGATATTAAACTCCTCGCCAGCCTCCTCGTAAATTCTTTTTGTTAATGTGTCAATTTTTTTGCAATATTCATTGTCTATTTCGTCAAGTCTATCCTCATTTATTCTAAAACCAGCCTCTTCCATTTCAAGCAAAATCTCAATTAGCGGTTTCTCTATTTTGTCATATATAAAGGAAAGATTGTTTGAAGCAATTTGCTCACTAAGTTTTTTATACTGAGAAAGGTAATCTTCCACTTTTAAACTTTCATTAAGTTTAAGCCCTGCATTTACTATGTATTCTCCTACCGCTAAATCATAGTAATTTTTTAGGGTTATTTCTTCACTTTTTAATATGTGCATATCACTTTTTGCAGATAAGGTAAGTTTTAAAATCTTTTCATCTTCAAAAACATTTTTTAGTGTTTTTAAAACATCCTCGATAGTTATATTTTCACTGAAAAAATCATAGTTTTTATCAAGGAAGTAAATTTTATCATTGCATAAAAACTCCATATTTGCTAGGTTATAACAAAAATGTTCACCTTTAAAATCTTTTAATTGCCTTAAACTATCATTGCTTAGTTTTTCCCTCGACTTAGTTGGCTCTATATTTGAAGCACTCTCCACAAAAAGTTCACTGTTTTTAGTAAGCGAGGTAAAATCCATTTGCTTGAAAAAATCATACACCTTTTGAGAAAAAGGAAATTTTAATTTGCATGAAGAAAGGTTAAAGTCAATGTCGCAATCTCTTTTAATTGTTGCAAGTTGCTTAGAGATATACGCCATTTCTTTGTCTTGTTCAAGTTTTTCTTTTATTTTTGGCTTTAAAGCGTCAAGGTTTGAATAGATATTGTCTAAATTGTTATACTGCTCAATTAAACTATGTGCAGTCTTTTCACCTACACCCTTTACACCTGGTATATTATCTGAGGTATCTCCCATCAAGGCTTTAAGTTCTATAACCTGATAAGGCAAAAGATTATACTCCTCTTTCAACCTTGCATTGTCAACCTTATCCACCTCGCTAACGCCTTTTTTAGTTAGCCAAACAGTAGTATTATCGTCAACAAGTTGCAGTAGGTCTCTATCTCCTGACAAAATTAGTTTTTGCAGGTTACAATTTTTTGTTACTGTTCCTATAATATCATCCGCCTCAATGCCCTCTTGCTCAATAATCTTTATTTCCATAACTTTAAGCATATCTTTGATTAATGGAAATTGAGATATAAGTTCGCTAGGAGTTGGTTTCCTCTGCATTTTATACTGGCTGTAAATTTCATTTCTGAACGTTTTTCTTGCATGGTCGAACGCAACTACTATATGAGTAGGCTGTTCTTGTTTTATTATTTTAATCAAAATATTTGCAAAGCCGAACACCGCTCCTGAGGGTTCAGATAGATGATTTGATAAAAAAGGAAGAGCATAAAATGCTCTATTTGCTATACTATTTCCGTCGACAATTAAAAGTTTATCCATTTATGCCACCCCAAAGAGAGACCTGAACACGTCAGGGATGACGATAGTTAAAATTAATACTACTACTGCTAGCACAAGCAATATGAAGAAAACAATCTTTAAAGGATTTCCGAAAAAGTTCACCGCTGCATAGGCAAGAGCGATAGCAAGTGCACCATATACAGAAATATAATATTCAATATCGCTATTTGTTCCCGCAATATTTACATAGCACATAAATCCAATGTAAGCAATCGTCAGCACTGCCAAAATAAAATAAACAATCGATTTCATTTTACTCTCCTATTATGTGGAAATTTATTTATCTATATTATCGGAAGCCGAACTTGCTTGCAAGAGTGAGGCTGATAGGTTTTCATACTATGTGATGAACACAATTTATTGTGTTTTTGCGTTTAGCAAAATTAAAATTTAACTTGCTTAAATTTTAACATCACATAGTCTATAATATCGGAAGCCGAACTTGCTTGCAAGAGTGAGGCTGATGGTCATACATACTATGTGATGAACACAATTTATTGTGTTTTTGCGTTTAGCAAAATTAAAATTTAACTTGCTTAAATTTTAACATCACATAGTCTATATTATGTATCTCACTAACA
>CALWJU010000042.1 GCA_944381105.1 uncultured Clostridia bacterium
GATACACACTGTTAATCAATAACTTAAAATTGCAACTTACTATTTAATTAAAGAAAAGAGCGAAGATTATTCTTCGCTCTTTTTTCGTGTTATCTGGGATAAAATATATATTGTCCGAGATAAAGTGTTTGTGTTGTCAGATAAAAACACTTTTACATAAGAAAAAATATTGAATATTATCCGAGATAAAGTTTTAGTGTATAATAAACCTACTGGTTAGTCTGTTGGTTTTGTTATACAATAAAGTATCAATTTGATATTAGCAAGCAACAAAAAAATTCTATTAAAAATTTAAAATTGATGTATTTAATTGCTATTTTTATCAATAATATGGTATAATAAAATGAAAAATTTATACAAAAGAGAGAGTGTTATGGACTATTTTTTTGGATTTGACAATTTCTTGCAAAACAATATAGATTGGTTTTATAATATCAATCACTTTTTACTTGTTTTAATGATCGCCATTTTTATAGTGAGTGGTTGTTATCTGCTCTCTGCAAAGAGTGAGAAAGGTAAAAAAATAACAAGAATTATTCTTGCTTGCATCTTATTTGTACTTGAAGTATCAAGAATTATTTACAAATACTTATTGCATGTTCACAATGGAGGGGATGCTGGCAATTTCAATTGGTGGTGGAACGTTTCTTTTCAAATGTGTGCAATCATGACATGGACAACAATTGTTACACTTATTTTAAGTGCTATACTTAAAAAAGAAAATAAGTTTTTGCAACTGCTTTATAATATATTGTTTGGCTGTGCGATGATTGGTGGTATTTTAACGTTTATGTATCCAGATTGCATAACGGGTAATTATCCAATCTTGCACTTTATAAACATGCAAACTATTTTGGTGCATGCACTACTAATTTTTGTCCCTATATATCTGATAAAAAGCGGAGAGTTTAAGGTTGAAATCAAAAATTTCTGGAAGATATATGTAGGATATGTTTTTATAGGCTCGGTTGCACTCTCTGCATCCTTGATTAGTGGTAACAATTTTGCCTATTCGCTAGGGCTTGATTTGGTTGATTTAGGCCTGCCTTTCCCATGGCACTTGCCAATAGTAATGCTTGTAATTTCAATGATTTCACTTGCAATTTATGGTGCATTTGAACTTGTTTACTATCTGAAAAATAGGAAAAATAAAAAAGAGCAAGTTGAAAAACAAACTTATAACAAACTAAGTCTCTCGCTTTATATAGTAAGTTTAGTAAGTGCAGTGCTTTTTGGTATGCTTATAACTCTTTCAACCGCCTACCTCATAGGAGAGCCTAGCACATGGCTTGGTTTATTCTGTCTGCTAGGTCTTGTGTATATGATTTTAATGCTTTTGTTTGCAGAACAGATAAAGAAATATATCACTTCGTCATTTGACTATGAAAATAGCAAAAAACATATTGTATATATTGTTCTAACATTTATTTTTGCTCTGCCTGTTGGAATAATTTATCTAGTAAAGTTCTTAGAAGAAAGAAAAATAAACGCACAAGAGGAAGCAATTAAAGAAAAATAAAAACAAGACAGTAGTATAGCCGAAAATAAGAAAGATGTAGAGACAATCTAAAACTGAGAATTAAAGGTCAATTCTTAAATTTTAAAAATCATTTCGGCTAAAAGAATTTAATAATAAATATTGATTTAATAATGAGTATTGTACATTAAGAAATAAAAATAGGCTTTTCAAAAAGGAGTTTATCCCAAAATGAAAGCCTATTTTTTTATCCATAGATATCAATATTTTTGAAAAAATCACAATCGAAAAACTCAGCAAGGCTCATACCGAAAAAGTCTGCAATTAGATAAATAGTAGAAAGTTTTACGTCTTTACTTTTGTTTTTGATGATGCATAGCACGGCATTTTTACTTAAACAGGTGTCTTTAATCAATCTATATTGAGATTTATTATTTTCTTTTAAAAGTTCGGCAGTTCTTAAACCTACCGCTTCTACCAATTTCATATATTAACCTCTTTATATATATTCTACAAATAGGTAGTTTTAAAACAGGGTATTTTATAAAGTATCCAAATGAGTTGACTACAAAGTACCTATTGTGCTATAATAGTATTAAACAAAAGGAGAAAAATATGTTTTATTTAGTAGATAGTGAGAATAAATATGTTCACATAAATCAAAATGCTTTAGATACTTGTTGTTTTCTAGGTCTTTTGAATGGTGAGCCAAATTATTTTGATAGAAATTTATTAAAATATTGTATAATACAAGTTGATTTAAATAAAAAGATAGAAGAGTTAATTAGTCAAAATTATTATATTTTTATGTTGGGGATTGACACCTTTTTTGAATTGACATGTGCAGAAACCATAGATTTATTAAAAAGGAAGTTTAGTCATATTCGATTATATTGTATTGTGCAAGATAAAAAGAACTTTATAAATGACGATTTCAAAGAGAGGTACTATAAAATTTTAAAAATAGCCGATAAAGTAATCTATTTATATAATGGTTTAGAAGACGATTTTATTACAAACCGTACCAAGTTTTTAATTGAAAATTCTTCATGTTTAATCACACCAGACTTATACGACAGAGATGTTCACGAGTTTATAGAGTATGCTAGATTAAAGAGGTTGCATATTGAGTATATTAAACTTTAATTCTCTTATTTTGTACGTATTTTCAATTTTAATTTTCTCATATCTTTTAACTTTGCTATTGACAGAGATTGCTTTCTATGTTATATTATAGATAGATACTAAGGAGAGATTATGTTTAATATAACAACTGCCAAAAACAAATATGGCGAGAAGGCGTATGAACTAGATATTAACGAAGAGGAGAAAGAAGGTTTATATAATTATTATTACCGCTTTGAAATTGATTTGCCTCAGTTAAACTCATCAATATTTTTAGATTATAATTTTTCACGAGTCAATAGCAATACAATACTATCTGATGAGACATTTGAAGATTTCACTGTGTTTATAAGTGCTAATGAGGAAATTATAAATTTGTATGGTTTAACTCGTCCACAAGATAGATATGATGAGAAGAGGATAAGGAATTTTGACTTAAACAGTCTTGTAAAAATTGTTTGTACTTATGCGTATGTAAAGCAAAATTATAGAGATTTAGTATTGAATGGTATGACTAAACGAGATTTAAAAAGGATAGACATTAATAAACTTGAAGAACTAGCAAAATTCTCTCAAACTATACAACAAGAATTTAAAAGATATATGACAGAGATTTGTAAAGGAGAAAAGTTAGTTGATGCACAATCACTTGTAGACCAATTATTTGGCGAGGGTAAAATTGACGTAGATAAAATAACAGAGGATAACATTAGCGAAGCCTTAAAACAAAGGGAAGAAGAGCGAGAGTTTGCCGAGGAAATTCTCGAAATGTTAAGAAGAACATTGTATACAAGACTCAAAGACGGAGAGGTGAAAAGCCTTTCGCCATTCAAATTGATTAAAGAAAAGATATTTGGCTTAAAGTATAAAATGGCTAAAAATAAAACTGAAAAAGCCGAAAAAATTGTAGAAAAAAGATACAAGAAAGTGCTTTTACATACACTAGACGAAAATCCAAGAGAGATATAAAAGTTAAATGCACCTTAATAGTTTAAGGTGTATTTTTTGATGAAAGCAGTAATATTATGCTCAAATTTTTCATAAATTGAAATATGAAAAAATTTCCTTTTGCTGTGATTAAAGTTAAGAGGTGGACAAGTAACCTCATCATCGCTCTTACAATAGCAGTTGTGGGCGGATTTGCCATCTTTGCTGGTCTTAATGTTGTGCCGACAAGCACTATAAACGGCGTTTATTATAGTGGAGATACAAGCAAGAACAACGTCTCTCTTATGATTAATGTCTATTGGGGGACTGAGTATCTTGATAGCATGCTAGGAATTTTAGACGAGTACAATGTTAAGACAACCTTTTTTATTGGCGGAACTTGGGCAGTGCTCAATGAGGACTATCTAACAAAGATTTACAATGCTGGGCATGAGATAGCAAATCATGGTTATCATCACAAAGACCATGACAAACTAGACGAGGAGGGCAACCTAAACGAAATCTCAACAACGCATACAATTATCAAGGAACTGCTAGGCATAGATATGAACCTTTTTGCTCCTCCTAGTGGTGCTTATGATAAGACGACAGTAAGTTGTGCCGAGAGTCTTGGCTACTATACAATCATGTGGACACGAGATACGATAGATTGGCGAGACCATGACAGCAACCTAATATACAATAGGGCAGTAAAAGATGCACATGGTGGAGACCTCATTCTTATGCATCCGACAGAGGCGACAGTTGAGGCTTTGCCACGGATAATTGAATACTATCAAAACAACAATTTTAATCTAACCACAGTAAGTGAGACCATCGGACTTACTCAATCGACATAATTTTTTTAAATTAGGACATAAAAACATAAGTCCTAATTTTTGCTATTATGTTATAGTTATTTTATTATAACATAATAGACCAGAATTTCAGACTAAAAACATACTTTATATCTGCAAAGTAATTGCTTTCTTATTTTTTGAGCAATAGGCAACTAACAAGTAAAATAGATAGGAAAGGCAGTCTCTCAACAAAAAAATCTATAAAATTTAAAAATAATCTTTAAAATTTCTTTCATGTAGTTGTGAATATTTTTAAATTGTGCTATTATTATTATGAAAATATTTTTATAAAGGATTGATATGGCAACATTTCAAGTTAATAACAATAAAAATAGTGAGAAGAAAAATGTTAAAAAAATAGTAGGTTGGAGTTTGCTGGGGCTTTGCACGATTGTATTTTTGTTCTCAGTAACAAGCATAATTCCTGCCTTACAATATTTTTTCTTGGGAATACTTGGCATATTTGTCTATCCTCTTTGTGTGCTTGGCATAATTATCGCTCTTGCCTTGTTAAATAACAAAAAATATGTCATGCCAAAAAGGTATGCTATCTTTTTAGGGCTGAGTCTGTATCTATTTTTGTCTATTATTCAACTTATAATTGTAGGCTCGCCAGAGGGACTTTCCTATGGACAATTTTTGGCACTAAACTATTCAAAACAAATCACAGCAGGGGGGATGATTATCGGTTTTATCCCTTCGTCTCTTGCCTATCTTATGGGACTTCCTGCCACATATGTGATTATGGCGTTAGGACTAGTAACCTCGGTTGCCTTCTTTGTTGAGGCGGTTATTTCACTAAGAAAGACAAATGCTCAAACAAAGCCTATCAAACTGCAAATAAAAGAGAAAGGTAATGAGATCGTTAAAAATCCTAGGGAAGTAAACAAGCATTACAGAACATTGAAACAAGAGCAAAAGAGTTATAGCGATGTCAATGTCATGCTTGACGGCAATCGTAAGGAAGAGGAGAAGAAAGAACTTTCTGCTCGTGAAAAATTAGGGCTTGTCGGCAAGGGTTATAACAATGGCTATAACAGCGATATAAGTGGCAATAATAGTTCTAGCAATGGCAACTATAACAGCAATTACAGTTTATTTAAAAATGGGAAAAATGCTTCAAATACGCCAAATGGCTCAAATAACCTATACAAAACGCCTAGCCAAATTGTTTTGCCAGAAGATGACAAGCAAAGCAAAGTACCATCTGGAATGTCGCTCAAAGAGTACCTACTTTCTCCACCAAAGGTAGACATGCAAAAGTTTATGGAGCATAAACCTAAGGCTCAAAGCGGTCAAAATTTATCGCAAAATTCAAATCTAAGTTCGGGCGTTGTGGCACAAAACTCAAATACTATTATGCCTAATGCCTCAACAAGTGAGATAAACAAAAATATATCCTCGCTCAAATCTAGCGACGAAATCAAACCATCGTCCTTTGTTCACGAGGAAAGTTATGACCTCTCTCAAAATCAGACGATAAAACGTGGTAATCTGCCAGATGTAAGACCAGAAGAAATTACGAGCGAGGCGGAGGATATCATCCGCTCGGTCGTAGAGCAAGAGAAGATTGATAGGGAGGTTGAGAATTTTCCAAACACCAGAGAGTCGCAAAATGAAAATAAAGATAGTTACAGCGACTATATAGACTACGGCGAAGTCGAAAAGAACAATAGAGAAAATTTGGTGCGTGATTTAGATAGAAACGACAGTTCTCTTTCAAGGCGAGATAGTGTTATGCGAGATGATTTAGCAAGGCGTAATAACAACCTTTCACAGAGGGATGAAAACATTTTAGGAAGAGAGCGAAGAGACAATTTGACAGAGCAAAATCAGAGCGAAAAAGACAATCACGTTGACGCAAAGGAAGAATTAAACCGAGAAAATAAGACCTTTGATAGATCTAATGATAGACCACCTATTGATGAGATGGAAAGGCGAAAGAGATTTGTACAACTTGATGAAGACAAACCGCAAGAGAGAATTAAGCCATATAAATATACAAGACCACCAATTGACCTTATAACAACAAAATCTGATGACCTTTCAGTTATCAATGAAGAAGTGCCATTAAAACGTGTTGCCCTTGAAAACGCTCTTGAAAATTTTGGAGTGCCTGCAAAGGTGCAAAATGTAGTTATAGGCCCAACGGTAACACGTTATGAGATAGAAATGCCAGAGGGTATTTCGGTAAAAAGAATACTCTCTCTCGATGCCGATATTGCCTATGCTCTATCTGCAAACGGACAAATCAGAATTGAAGCACCAATTCCTGGACGAAGTATTGTAGGTATAGAAGTGCCAAACAGCAAGGTGGCAACAGTGTCAATAAAGGATGTATTGCAATCAAAAGAGTTTGCTCTCAGTCCATCTCCGCTAACCTTTGCTCTTGGTAAGGATATTACAGGAAATGTTAAAGTGTGCAACCTCCAAAAAATGCCTCATCTATTGGTGGCTGGAACAACTGGCTCTGGTAAAAGTGTATGCCTAAATTCAATTATAATTTCAATACTCTATAAAGCCTCGCCAGATGATGTGAAATTTATCATGATAGATCCCAAACAGGTAGAACTATCTATGTATGAAGGATTGCCTCACATGGTTGTGCCAAGAGTTATAACCGATCCAACCAAAGCGGTAAACGCACTTCAATGGGCGGTTGATGAAATGGAAAGACGATTTAAACTCATCTCAGAGGAGAGAGTTCGTAATATAGGCGAATATAACAAACTTGACAAGGTTGTTGAGTGTAAGGTCAAAAAAATGCCTTATCTTGTCATTATATTTGATGAGTTTGCCGACTTTATGGCAGTGGCAAAAAATGAAATCGAGGACAAGATAAGACGAATTGCTCAGAAAGCACGTGCGGCAGGCATACATCTAATCCTTGCAACACAAAGACCATCAACCGATGTCGTTACAGGTACGCTCAAAGGTAACCTTCCTGCTCGAATTGCTTTCAAGGTGGCAAGTAGGGTGGATAGTGAAGTTATCATGGGTTCAACAGGAGCGGAAAAATTGCTTGGTCATGGTGATATGCTCTATAAACCATCTGATGCCGAACCATCAAGAATACAAGGTTGCTTTATAGATACGCCTGAGACAAAGGATATTGTCAATTTCATTATAGAACACAACGAAGAAGTTTTCGATGAAGAGGCAAACAATGCAATCAACAACCCAAACAAAGCGACAGGCGGAGGCTCAGACAATAATGGTGCTGATCCACTTCTACCTCAGGCTTTAAAATTGTGTATTGACAATGGCGTAGCCTCAACAACTATGGTACAAAGAAAACTATCAATCGGCTATCCAAGAGCGGCGAGAATTGTCGACCAAATGGAAGAGCGAGGATATATTTCAAGTGCCGAGGGTGCAAAACAGCGTCAAGTGTATATAACAATAGACGAGTTCTATTCAATATTTGGTGATATATACGACTAAAATAAACACTGAATTTGATACGACAATTTAGTAAAAATTGATTTTGCTAAATTCAAGTTATCAAGTAGTCGCAAAAAGAACTATAAAATAATTCGAAAAATTTAAAAAAGAGGGATGAATATGACGAAAGAAGAGTTAAAAAAGAAAAACCTATCTGCTATCAGCCTAGGTTGCGACAAGAATAAGGTCGACCTTGAAAAGATGCTTGGGCGAATAAAGGAATATGGCATAAACATTATTGAGGATCCAGAAGAGGCGGATATAGTTATTGTCAACACATGTGCCTTTATTCAGCCTGCGCAAGAAGAGGCGATTTATAACATTCTTGCAATGGAAAAATTGAAAGAAGAGGGGAGAATTGAAAAGGTTATTGTAACAGGTTGTTTTCCTGAGCGAAATTATAGCGTTATGAAGGAAAATTTCCCTAACATTGACGCATTTTTAAAATTGAATGAAAATGAAAAGATAGTAGAAAAGATAGAAGAACTCTACAATGTCGAAAAGTCAAAACCTATCAAAAACTTTGAGCGGGTGCTAACAAATAGTCCTAGTTACGCATACTTAAAGATAGCAGATGGGTGCAATAATGTATGTTCCTATTGTACCATTCCAAGAATAAGAGGCAGATATAAAAGTTATCCAATGGAAGAACTTTTGGATGAGGCTAAAAATTTAGTTGGTAGAGGCGTCAAAGAGATAATTTTAGTTGCACAAGATCCAACACGATACGGAGAAGACCTGTATAATGAAAACTGCCTTATAAAACTTTGCGAGAAACTTGCTAAAATAAAAGGACTCAATTCAATACGGCTTCACTACGCATATCCAGAAAAGGTAACTGATGAACTGCTTGACTTTATTGCAAAAAATGAAAAGATGTGCAAATATCTTGATATTCCTCTTCAACATATCGATGATGAAATTTTGAAGAGTATGCGACGAAGACTTGATGAAAAGGGGACACGAGAACTAATTGATAAAATAAAGACAAATTATCCAGAAATTGCTTTGCGTTCTACCTTTATTGTCGGCTATCCAGGCGAAAGCAAGAAGCAGTTTAATAAACTTTGCGACTTTATATGTGAAAGTGAATTTGATTATGCTGGTTTTTTCCCTTACTCACGTGAGAGCGGAACTGCAAGTTACTTTATGAAAAAACAAGTGCCTCTCTTTATAAAAAGATACCGATTAAAGAAGATACAAAGATTACAAAATGAGATAGTTTTGACTAAGGCAAGAGAAAGGATAGGACAGATAGTCGAGGTTTTAGTCGACTCCTACGACGCTCAAAGCGGAGAATTTTTAGGTCATAGCGAAAAAATGTCGCCATTAGTTGACTTTAACGTCAAATTTGTGGATAATGGTAGTGTAGAGTTGTATACATATGTTAAAGTAAAAATTCAAGATTTTGATGGAAGTGATTATAAAGGAGAGATTGTATGAACACACCAAATAAAATAACATTAGCAAGACTAATTTTAATACCTTTTATTGTATTTTTCTATCTTGCTACATTTATTCCGTATGGTAGACTTGTCTCAGCACTGCTTTTTATTATAGCATGCCTCACTGACTTTTTGGATGGCTACCTTGCAAGGAAAAATAATCAAGTAACTACGCTAGGAAAATTCTTTGACTCAATAGCCGATAAAGTGCTTGTTATGACAGGAATGATTCTTATTATATCAGTGCAAATTTCTTATAATGGTGGAGACGCTGTTGCAAATGTTCCTATGGAGTCTATTGTTTATCCAACATGGCTCGGTGTGGCATGCGTTATAATTATGCTAGCAAGAGAGTTTATTATCAGTGCTTTAAGACAGATTGCTGCATCAAAAGGGGTTATCCTTGCTGCTGACAAGGGCGGAAAGATTAAGGCTACTGCTCAATTTGTGGTTGTATCACTCTATATGATATATGCTTTTGTACTGACCGACCTTGTAAGTGTTGGAGATGGCAATAGGGTTATTGCTATTATAAACTTTATTATGATGTTACTTTTGGTTATAACAACCTTGCTGACGGTTTATTCTGGTGTTAGTTACCTCATTAGAAATAAAAAGGTATTTTCAGTTGAGAAAAAGGTTGCCTTGACTTATATTGGTGAAGAGGACGAAGAAGAGGAGAAAGAGGTAAAACAAGATAAGACAGAGCAAAATAATTCAACAATTAAAAAGGATAAGAAATAGAGATGAAATATAAGGTTTTTATATTTTCTGACAGTGTGCTAAATGGCGAGGAAAAGTTTAGTTTTGATGAATTTTTTAATTTTTGCCTAAAAAACCTCGTAGAAATATCTTCTTTAAGTCTTGAAAAGTTTGACATTGATAAAGAGTTTATCAAAGACGGAGAGAATCTTTTAGTATTCTGCAACAATAAAAATCTTGATAATTTAATTATAAAAAATATCCACTTGTTAGGTAGCAAAAAATCTATTATAGATGAGCAGATTGCCATATTTGATAAAGCGGGTATAAAGATTATATTTATGCCACTAGAAAGCAAACTTGACCTTTTAGGCAAGGCTTTTGTGCGTGATGAGAACAAAAAGTATTGTCAATTTCATCTTTTCGGATTGTCTAAAACACAGATAGAAGAAAGATTAAATAGACTAAAAAGTAAAATAGATGGCTTTGATTGTAAATATGACTGCCAAAATCTCTTGTGTAAACTCGTTATTTCATACAACGGGCAGTTAAGCCTGATTGATGACAATATGGTGCTTATTAATAACGAATTTAAAGAGAATGTTTATAGCGAAAATGACATGCTATTGCCAGAGATTGTTGTCAAAATGCTGAAACTAAAAGATAAGACCTTAGCAATTGTCGAAAATATAACAGGTGGTAGATTGATTGAAAGTTTGCTTAGTGGAGGAGACAATTCCTTTTTGAAAAGCGTATGGATTGAAAATATAGACGCCCAAACAAGTGAGCAGTTGTGTGAAAAGGTAGAGGAGTATAAAAATAAATCACATGCTGATGTCGTATTAATTATGCAGGGTAAATTTACAGACGAGGGGCTTTTGCTCAACTTTGCAATCTCTGAAAATGAGGAAATACATATATACAAAAGTACGTTCAAAGCAGATAAAAATTCCTCTATTGAAATGGCAAAAAACGCAATTCTTTATCATCTAGCAAAGAAATTGCGACAAAATCAAGTAATGCCTTTTTAGTTATCATTTTGATATGTGCAATGTTATTAAATTTAATATAAAAATTTCTTTAAAAAGATTATTAAATAAAATACCTAAGAAAATAAATTTAAATAATTTTACCACAAAGTGTTTTTAGCGTAAAAACGTGTATAAAGTTAGAAAATATTTATTTTTTATTTTGAGATTATAACAAAATTTGATAAAATATATCTATGAGGTAATTATGGAAAAGAAAGAAGAAAAGAAAGATAAAAAAGATAGTAAAAAAGAGGCACTTGACCAAGCGCTCCTCCAAATAGAAAAGCAGTATGGCAAGGGTGCAATTATGAAACTTGGAGACAAGGTAAATGCACCTATTGATGTAATTTCAACAGGATGTCTTACTCTTGATATTGCATTAGGTATAGGAGGCGTTCCAAAAGGTAGAATTATTGAGATTTATGGACCAGAGTCATCTGGTAAAACTACCGTATCACTTCATATCATTGCAGAGGCTCAAAAGGCTGGTGGTACTGCTGCTTTTATTGATGCAGAGCACGCGCTTGACCCAACCTATGCTGAAATATTGGGTGTTAATCTTAACGACCTACTTATTTCTCAGCCAGATAATGGAGAGCAAGCACTAAATATTTGCGAGACACTTGTAAAATCGGGCTCAGTAGATATTATCGTAGTTGACTCTGTTGCTGCACTCACTCCAAAAGCGGAAATTGATGGCGAAATGGGTGATAATCATGTAGGTTTGCAAGCCAGAATGATGAGTCAAGCACTAAGAAAACTTACAGGTATTATCAATAAGAGCAACACAACCGTCATATTTATCAATCAATTGAGAGAAAAGGTGGGGGTAATGTTTGGTTCGCCAGAGACTACAACAGGCGGAAAGGCTCTCAAATTCTATTCAAGCATTAGACTTGATGTTAGAAAGAAAGACACAATCAAGGACGGAACAAATTTCATAGGGAATAGAACAGTAGTTAAAGTTGTTAAAAATAAACTTGCACCACCATTTAGGACTGCTGAGTTTGATATAGTCTATGGACAAGGTATCAGTCAAAGTGGTTGTGTCATTGACCTTGCACTTGAAAAGGATATAATCAAAAAGTCGGGTTCATGGTTCTCCTATAACGACGAAAAGATAGGACAGGGCAAAGAGAATGTCAAGGCATATCTTGAACAAAACAAGGATATTTTCAATGAGATTTTCGCAAAAGTAAAAGAGGCATATGGTCTAGGCGAAAAAGTAGCAGTTGAAGAATAAAGTTGCAAATATGTCAATAAACTGAAAAAATCGCAAGATGTGTTAAAAGATAAAAAATATAAAACCTCTAATATAAGTTTTGATAAATATTAGAGGTTTTTTGCTACTTACATAAACCATTTTCCATCATTTTTGTAAGTACTTTCGCTTTTTATAAGGCTGATTTGTTCCTCTCTTTTTATTTCTGGCGATAGCGTGTAAAAATATTCAATTTCTAAAAGAATTTTACTTGAATAAATTTTTATATGTACCTCTTGCTCGCCATTTTTCCCTGAAATTGTGCTGACTATTTTGCCATTATCTTTTATATTGTAGGTAATATAATTTTTAGCGTTAAATGTAATAAGTGCATAGTCATTTTCTACTTTGCTTGAAAACTCAGTTCTATCTAATTCTACAAATTTATTTGAAATGTCATTTGGCAGATTAAAAGTGGAGAAAAGTTCGCTGTGCTTATACCTGTCTGGCATATAAATGTTGGCAAGCATAACTCTGTGATTTTCGTTGAGTTCACTTTCGTCAATATCTCGCTCGACAATAGTAGAAGGTTTTTTAAAGGTAGATTTGTCTCCTATTTGACTAAAATACTCCTTAACAATTTCAGTAGGTTGATTGCCACCAGCATAATTTATTGGAGTGTTATCGAGATTGCCAAGCCAAACTCCGCAGGTATAGTCATTAGTATATGAAATATTCCATGCGTCAAGATTTTCTTTTGAATTTTTCTTTCCAACAGTACCTGTTTTAGAAGCAATATCCATATTAAGAGTGCTTAGTTTTTTTGCAGTACCACTCTTTGCACATGTTCTAAGCATGTCTGTTAAGAGGTAGGCAGAGTCCTCACGCATAACCTCTTTCTCCTTTGTTTTGTTTACATATACAAGTTTGTTATTTTTGTCGGTGATAAATGATACAAAACTCGGCCTTGCATATCTTCCGCCATTTGCAAAAGTGGAGTACGCCCCAGCAAGTTCCTTGATATTGACGCCATAGGTCATACCGCCGAGAGCGAGCGTATAACTATCATCTCTCTCATCAAAGTCAATGCCCATTTCCTCAGCGTAGGCTTTTGCCTTGTCTATACCGACATATGACAACACCTTGACAGCGGGAATATTTATCGATTTAGATAGCGACTCCCTTGCACTTACATATCCGTGATAAACATTTCCAACGTTTTTTGGAGTATAGTCAGAAATGGTAGTTTTTTCATCTAAAAGTTGAGAACAAGGATAGATTATATCCTCATTAAGTGCTGGTCCATAAACAAGCACAGGCTTTATACAAGAGCCAGGTTGTCTCTTTGCTTCTAAAATCTTGAAATTGCTGTCGCCATTATAAGCAACAACCGCATGCTTAGAATTATCTATCACAATTCCCGCATAGTTGCAGTCAACCTTACTGTTTTCGAGTGCACTATCAAGAGCCTTTTGTCTGCTACTATCCTGATAGGTGTATATCTTATAGCCTTTTAGGGCAATCTGTCTGGCAGGCAGTCCTAAAATTTCCTCTGCTTCGTCAATAGATGCTTGACTAAAAGAATTCAATCTGTTTTTTCTATCATTGTTTATATTTAGCGCAATATCTTTTTCGCTTGCTTGTTTATAGTTTTCTGTACTTATTTTTCCGTCATTGTACATTGCAGAAAGAACTAAATTGCGTCTAGCAAGACAGTTGTCGTGATTTTTTATAGGTGAATATTTTGCTGGCGACTTGATAATTCCTGCAAGCATGGCAGACTCGGGTAAAGTCAAATCTTTTGCCTCTTTTGAAAAATAATAGTTTGATGCACTTTCAATTCCATAGCAGTTGTTACCAAAGTAGATTACATTGAGATAGAGTTCAAGTATCTCGTCCTTGTCAAAAGAATTTTCAATTTTCTGAGCAAGGGCAATTTCCTTAATCTTTCGCTCAAAGGTTTTCTCACTGCTAAGTAGTGTGTTTTTTACAAGTTGTTGAGTTATAGTTGATGCTCCCTCTCTAAGACTTCTAGTCCTTAAATTGTTCAAGCCTGCTTTTACTATACGTTTGTAATTTACGCCTTTATGAGTATAAAAATCCTTGTCCTCGATAGAGATAAAGGCGTTCAGAGTGTCGTCAGATAGGGTTTTTATGTCTGCGTGAGACCTGTTTACCTCGTTATCCTCTTTGATAGGCTTGTTTTCGCTGTCAAACACGTCGACTTGAACGCAAAGCGAGGTTAATGCCTCCTTGTCAAGCGGAATGGTCCTCGCTCTGACATACATAGAAGAGATGTATAAAGATACACCTATAACAGTTGCTATTGCCAATATAAAAATAATTATAAAAAATACCTTCCAAAATTTTCTCATCAACGTTATTATGTAACATATTGATAAAATTATTTGTTATATATGATAATTTTTTATTTGAAAAATAAAAAGATTTATTGTATAATTAATGTATATGTAAATATTCAAAAGAGGTTAAAATGAAATATTATATAGTTACTTATGGTTGTCAAATGAATGTACATGAGTCTGAGAAAATCGCAGGCATACTCGAAAGTCTAGGGTATAGTCCATGCGAAAAGAGAGAGGATGCAGATATCATTGTCTTTAACACCTGTGCAATAAGAGAGGGTGCTGAGGACAGAGTTTTTGGCAATGTTGGAAATTTAAAGAAACTTAAAAAGAAAAATAAAAATCTAATTATAGCAGTCTGCGGTTGTATGACACAAAAAGAGCAGACCGCCCAAAAACTTTTGAATACCTTTCCTTTTGTAGATATTGTACTTGGTACTTTCAATATTACTAAACTGGGCTACTTTATCGAGGCTGTCAAGAAAGGTCGACAAATAGAGGTGCTTGACTCTGGCGAAATTGACGAGGTTTTGCCTTATAAAAGGACTAGCGGAGACAATGCGTGGGTAAATATTATGCAAGGCTGTAACAATTTTTGCACCTATTGTATAGTCCCATACGTTAGGGGAAGAGAAGAGTCAAGGAAGGAAGAGAATATTTTAAAAGAGGTTAGGCAGGTTATAGCAGAGGGTAAATATAAGAAGATAACACTGCTCGGTCAGAATGTAAACTCCTATGGCAAAGATTTATCGCCACAGGTCTCTTTTTCCAAACTCCTAAGTGATATTTGTGCAGTGGAGGGAGACTTTACACTATCTTTTATGACCTCTCATCCAAAAGATTTGACAGATGATGTAATTGACACGATTGCTAAGGAAGATAAGATTGAAAAGTATATCCATCTTCCTGCCCAGAGCGGAAATAATAGAATATTGAGACTAATGAACAGAAAATATACACGAGAAAAGTATCTTGAAATAATAGATAAAATTAGAGCAAAGATACCAAATTGTAGGATAACCTCTGACTTTATTGTGGGTTTTCCAACTGAAACTGAGGAAGAATTTGAGGACACACTATCACTTGTAGAAAAGGTTAAATATGACAGCATATTTGCCTTTATGTATTCAAAAAGAGAGGGCACAGTTGCAGAAAAAATGGAGGGACAGATACCTGAGGACGTAAAGAGAGATAGGGTAAATAGACTTTTGGCTCTTGAAAAGAAATTACAAAAGGAGAACAAGCATGATTGAAAAAATTTCGCCTGCAATGGCACAATATCTGCAAATCAAAGAAAAGTATAAAGATTGTATTCTTTTTTATAGACTTGGCGATTTCTATGAAATGTTCTATGAAGACGCTGTAATTGTCTCGCAAGAACTCGACCTTGTTTTAACAGGGAAATCTTGTGGTCAAGAGGAGCGAGCACCTATGTGTGGCGTTCCTTACCATTCTGCACAAACCTACATAGCAAAACTCCTAGCAAATGGACATAAGGTTGCTATTTGTGAGCAACTAACTCAACCACAAAAGGGCGTAAAAATGCTAGAACGAGATGTAGTTCAGGTTATTACACCAGGAACAATTGTAGATGAGAGCATGCTTGAAGCCCAAAGAAATAACTATTTGCTTTCGATATGTAAACTAAATAACAAAATCGGTGCAAGTTATGTCGATATATCCACAGGAGCAATGGAAGCGGTAGAGATTAATGACAATTTTGAAAAAGAACTAGAAAATCTTGTCGCACGTATTATGCCATCAGAAATCATAGGAAATAGTGAGGCAGAAAAGATATTTAATCTTCTGCCGTCTGTCAAAATAGGCAATATAAAAAAACTTAACCTTTATTATGAGTGGGCATTTTCAAAAAATAGAGCAAACGACAATCTTATCAAACAATTTGGTCAAAACTATGAAAACGTTTTTGACTTAAAGGGTAAAGACGCAGTTATTTGCAGTAGTGGTGCGCTTTTTGAGTACATAAACGAGACACAAAAGAGGTCGCTCCAAAATATAAGCAAGATAAATCTAGTTAAGAATAACAACTTTATGACTATTGACCTTAACACTCGTCGAAACCTTGAAATCACAGAAAACAATAGAGACAGAAAGAAATATGGTTCTATCCTTTGGGTTATTGACAAGACCAAAACTCCAATGGGGGCAAGACTTTTAAGAAAGATGATTGACCAGCCACTGCAAGACAGCAAAAAGATAAACATGAGACTGAATGCAGTCTCCACTTTTGTCAAAAAACTAATAGTTCGTGATAAGATATCCGAGCAACTCAAAAAAGTCAAGGATATAGAGCGTCATGCAGGGCGAATTGCGTATGGAAATATCTTGCCAAACGAACTTGTAACGTTAAAGGTCTCTCTCGAACAGTTGCCAGGCATTAAAGATTCACTTTCTCAAATAGATGACCCTTATCTTAATGAATGCAGAGAAAATTTGCATGACGTTTCATCAGTGATAGAACTAATAGATAAGGCAATCACAGACGACAATGAAGAGTTAAACAAGAAAAACGGTAAAATTATTAAGGCAGGATTTAATAAAGAACTTGACGATTATCGTAACGCAAATACTCTCGGCAAGAAGTGGATAGAGGAACTGCAAAGAAAAGAGGCGGATGAGACAGGTATAAAAAATCTTAAAATTTCAAGGAATAAGGTTTTTGGGTATTTTATAGAAGTAAACAGAACGCAAATTGACAAAGTACCACTTAGGTATATTAGGAAGCAGACGATAGCGAATAATGAGCGATATATAACCGAGGACTTAAAGACCATAGAGGAGAAGATTGTAGGCTCAGAGGAGAAAGCAGAGCAACTTGAAAATGATATTTATAGCCAGATAAAGAAGATACTTTCAAGGTATGTTCAAACATTTCAAGAAATATCACATTCGATTGCAAAAATAGATGCCATTCTTTCGCTTGCCGAGGTGGCAGTAAAGAACAATTTTACAAAACCAACTATAAATAGTTCGCTTAAAGAACTCAAAATCATAGACGGACGACATCCTGTGGTTGAGCAATTCATGAATAGGGGCGAGTTTGTTGTGAATGATACCTTGCTTGACGAAAATGAAAATAAAATTATGATAATCACAGGTCCAAATATGGCAGGAAAAAGCACTTACATGAGACAGGTCGCAATTATAACTCTGCTTGCTCATATAGGTAGTTTTGTCCCAGCAAAAGAAGCACAAATACCTATTACGGATAGAATATTTACCCGTGTCGGAGCAAGCGATGACCTTGCCTTTGGACAAAGTACATTTATGGTAGAAATGAGCGAGGTTGCAAATATCTTAGCAAATGCGACAAATAAATCTTTGATAGTACTTGACGAAATAGGTAGAGGTACATCGACCTTTGACGGACTAAGTATAGCGTGGGCTGTGGTTGAATATCTTGCTAAAAACTTCACATCAAAAACTCTCTTTGCTACTCACTATCATGAACTGACTGAACTTGAAGGAGTGATAGATGGTGTTAAGAACTATAAAATATCAGTCAAAGAACTCGACGATGACGTAGTCTTTTTAAGAAAGATAGTGAGAGGTGGAGCAAGTCGTAGTTTTGGAATTGAGGTTGCAAAATTAGCAGGAGTGCCGAAGGTAGTGCTTGATAGAGCAAAAGAGATTTCAATAAATCTTGAAAAGGTCAATAAGAAATTAGACCTTGATATATTTAAAGAGAATAAAGAAAGGGCAGAAGATAACACAAAGACTGCTCTGACAATTCTCTCTATATTAAAGGACGTAGATATGAATAGAGTATCGCCAATGCATGCTTTTGATTTACTCGCTGACCTTGTAAAGAGAGCAAAGGAGGAATAGATGAAGATAAACGTGCTAGAACCCAAAGTCTACAATCGTATATCAGCGGGCGAGGTAGTCGAAAGACCAGCGTCAATAGTAAAAGAGGTTGTAGAAAATAGCATAGATGCAGGGGCAAAAAACATCCGAATAGAGATAGAAGAGGGTGGAATAAAAAACATAACTGTATCTGATGACGGATGTGGTATTGAAAAGGAGGATTTAACTACCGCCTTTTTGCCACATGCAACAAGCAAGATTAAAGATGTAGATGACCTTGATAGAATTGAAAGTCTAGGTTTTCGAGGAGAGGCTCTTGCAAGTATATCCTCAGTTTGTCAGGTAAAACTCTCTTCAAAAACAAAGGATAGTGCAGTCGGCTATTACATATGTGTAAATGGTGGAATATTTGACCAGGTAAAAGAGATAGCAAGAGAAAATGGCACTACTATAAGTTGCTCAAATATCTTTTATAATACACCTGTGCGAGCGAAATTTTTAAGAAAGCCAAAGACAGAAGAAAGCGAAATAACTCATCTTGTTGAGCGATTTATGCTTTCTCATAGCGACATAGCATTTACCTATTATATAGATGGAAAACTTATTTATAATACTATATCATGTAGTATGCAAGACATAATATATACAATATACGGAAATGACGTCTACCAGAATTTACTTGAAGTTGATTATAAAACTGATGATATTGAAGTGAAAGGTTTTGTAACAAAGCCTAAAATATCAAAGAGTAATAGGACAGCGCAGACCCTTTTTGTAAATGGGCGAAATGTAGAAAATTTTCTTATTTCAAATGCAGTGCAAAGTGTTTATGAGGGCTTTTTAATGAAAGGGAGATTTCCTATCTATGTGCTTTCTATTGAAGTGTCGCCAGATTGCGTTGATGTAAATGTTCATCCGTCAAAAAAAGAGGTTAAGTTTGATAACCCTAATAGAATATTTTCAATTGTAAGAAAGGCGGTTGAAAATGCACTCTTGTCATCAAACCAGATCGCAAATATGTATGCCGATGATTTATATAAAGAATCAAGCAAGACTTACGTTAACGAAAAGTTAGAAAATAACAATATTACCATTCAAAATGACAGAAAAAACGTAAATGATAATGTCTTTTCTGGCCAAGATATATCAAGACAAGACATAGATAAATTAAGTCTTAAATCTTTGCTTGATGGGAAAGAAAAAATAGGTCAGAGTGAGGGGAGAAGTTATAGTATTGACCTTGTAGATACTTCTCAAAGAATTGCTAGTCCAGAGGAATTTGAAATCGTTGCAACCAAAATTGAAGAGGATAAAAATGTTATAGATGAAAATGGAAATCCTATAAGCAAGGATATAAACGATTTATCAAATTTATCACTCAAAGATTATATACTAAGTTCAAAATCTAATTCAACATTTTTCTTTGACCAAAATGGTTCTAAATATGCACCTGCAATTCAAGGAAAATTTAGTGAAGAGAAGTTTTTAAACGCATCCGTTAAAGACGAAATGAAAATTTTGGGCACTCTGTTCAAGACCTATATTGTAATTGAATATGACGATAGCGTCTACTTTATAGACCAACATGCAGGGCATGAAAGACTGCTCTATGATAGACTTGTCAAGTCAGTTGATGGCAAAAATGCAAGTCAAGAATTGCTTGCTCCATATGAATTTACTCTTGGTGCAAAGGAGTCTCAACAAATTGACAACGCTATCGGTGAACTCCACAAATTAGGCTTTGTTATCGATAAAAATGGCTATAAATATACAATAAAGGCAGTTCCTCTTGTGCTTATTAATATAGAACTTGCAAGTTTTGTTGATGAACTTATTAGCGAGAGTATAAATTGGGATAAAAAGAACAGTGATTATATACATGATAAACTTTGTCAAAGTGCATGTAAACATGCAATTAAGGCAGGGGATAGCATAAGTAAAGATGAGTGTGCCTACATAATAGAAGAGGTCAGAAAAGGTGTTATGCTTTGCCCACATGGAAGACCTATCACACTTGTAATTACAAGACATGAGTTTGAAAAAATGTTTAAACGAATTGTTTAGCGTTTATATTTGTTGTTAAAATTGCTTGTCAGGCTATAAAATGAACTTTGTGATGATAAAATTTTACTTTCATAAAATTTTATTAAATTCTTACGAATTTGTGTGTTTCGTCGCACTCATCACAAAGTTCGTATATTCGCCAATCGATGTCAAATAAAAGTTCACTTTGCTTGATAAATTCCTATAATTATAGGTTAAATGATTCAAGTTTTGCGACCTAAAAATTAATTTAATTATTTTACAATGTAAATTTTATGATATTTTCTATTTTTAAAAAGGCGGAAAAATGAAAAAAGTACTATTTATTTTAGGTACAACATGTTCAGGTAAGTCAACCCTTGCAATAGAACTTGCAAGGTCTTTTAATGGCGAGATAATTTCAGCAGACTCCGTTCAAATTTACAAAGAATTTGATATAGGTTCGGCGAAAATTGAAAAGGAAGAAATGACTGTTGAACATTACGGAATTGATATAAAAGAGCCAACAGAAAGTTTTTCCGCTTATGATTTTATAGAGTTTACAAAAGAGAAGATTGAATACATATCTAATAAAGGAAAACTTCCTATAATAGTTGGCGGTACAGGACTTTACGCAAAAGCACTTATTGAGGGTTACAACTTTGGCGACACTGATAGGCATGAACAATTTAGAAAAGAAATAGAGGAGAAAATAAAAGGAGAGGGCATAGAAAAGGTTTATGATGAATTTAATAGGCTCTTTCCACAATTAGCAAAGGATATTGACAAAAATAACCCTGTTAGGCTGATTAGAGCGTTTGAAATTGCTTACTTCGGCGGTCAAAAAAGTTTAAATAAACAGCCTAAATATGACTTTTTAGCGCTATCACTTACCATGGATAGACAGATGTTATACAATAAAATCAACAGTCGAGTTGATGAGATGGTAAGACAGGGACTTTTCGACGAGGTAAAATATTTGTATAATAAGTATGGTCAATTTGTACAGCCCATGAAAGCAATTGGTTATAAAGAAGTGGTAAGTTTCTTAAAGGGAGAGATAAGTAAGGAGGATACAATATCATTAATCAAACAGCACACAAGAAATTATGCAAAAAGACAGATTACTTTCTTGAAAGGTATGAGCGGACTTGTCTATATAGACAGTATTGATAAAAATAAAGCACTTATTGAAGCAAAAAGAGAGGTGGGAAAATGGCTAAAACAGAGCAAAAATTAGAGACAAAGGAAGTTTTAAGAAAGACAGAAGAAAAACTAAAAGAAAGATTTAAGCAGATTGAAGAGATTGCCTTTATAAATCAAAAGAAAGTCTTGCAGGCTTTTATTGATTGTAGGGTGTCCTCGCAGTGTTTTAGTGGAACGACAGGATATGGTTATGATGATGTTGGCAGAGATACTCTCGCAAAAGTTTTTGCTAAGGTATTTGGCGGGGAGAGTGCAATTGTATCTCCAATTTTGACATGTGGCACTCATGCCATATCAACTGTGTTGTATGGTTTGCTAAAACCAAAAGACACTATGCTTTCTATTACAGGTTTGCCTTATGATACTTTGCACGCCACGATATTTGGCAAAGGAAATTTCTCTCTTCAAGATATAGGTGTAAAGTACCAGCAAATAGATTTAAATGAGGATAGCACTTTCAAAATAGAGGAAATCAAAAAGACAGTAAAAAAGATAAAGCCAAAAGTTGTTTATCTTCAAAGGTCTAGGGGATACAGTGATAGAAAGGCACTTTCGCCACATGATATGAAAGAGGTTTTTGATGAGGTCAAGGCAATCTCAAAAGATTGTTTTATAGTTGTAGACAACTGTTATGGCGAGTTTGTTGACACAATAGAGCCTACCGATGTCGGAGCGGATGTGTGCGTCGGCTCACTAATCAAAAATGCAGGCGGTGGACTTGCTTCAACTGGTGGATACATAGTAGGAAGTGAACGGGCGATAGATAGTATTTCAGCAAGATACACAAATCCATCCTTAAAACTTGAAGTCGGCTCTTATGAAATGGGGTATAGATTGTTCTATCAAGGTCTTTTCTTAGCACCACATATCGTTGCTCAGGCACTCAAAGGAACAGCACTTGTAGGTCAGATTATGGAAGACAAGGGCTATAAGGTGATACCGTCAAATGACGTTCAACCTCAGGATATTGTAAAGTCTGTTGTCTTTAATAGTGCAGAGGAACTCATCAAATTTGTTCAAACAGTGCAGAAAGTTTCGCCAATAGATGGTTATGTATTGCCTCTTCCTTGGGATATGCCAGGATATGACGATAAGGTTATCATGGCAGCAGGTACTTTTGTTGGTGGCTCGTCGATAGAACTATCTTGTGATAGTCCGTTGCGTAGTCCATATATTGCCTATTTTCAAGGCGGACTTACTTACGAACATGTGAAGATTTTTGCCGAAAAGTTGATAGAGTTATATTAATATTTTGCAAGAGATATTCAATTTTTAAATAAAGAAATCTAAATCATCTTATAGTAAAAATCATTGTGATGATAAAATTTTATAGCCATAAAATTTTATAAGTTCTAAGCGAACTTGCGTGATAACTCACGCCATCACAATTTAAATGTTCGGTCTCAATTTATCAAAAATTTAGATATATGATATATATCATAGAAATAACAAATTACTAACTTTAAATAAATTTCTCATTCTGGGATTCTCATTTTTAAGGTTAGTTTTTTTACTTAATTAAAATTAAATCTTATTACCTCAACAAAATCATGTTCTTTTTTGCAGGTTTTCCTCATAGGATAAAATATGACAAAGAAAAACAAAAATCACATATTTAGAGAGGCTTTTGACTTTGTAATAGACACCTGCAAATCTTGTAAAATAAAGACAATTTTAGTTATAGTAGTTTGTGTAATTGCCCTTATTACAGGCATCATAGTTGCCATAAGGACGCATGATAGTTATAGTGTTACAAACAATTACGGAGTTATAGATATAACTCAAAATGATATAAATTCTTCTACATTTTTCACTCGTCTACTATCAATGCTTCTAGTGTTTGCTTTGCTTCTCGGCAGTTCATATAATAATTATACTTTTGTGATAGGAATAATCTTTTTGGGATATAGAGCCTATCTTTTAGGGCTTAATGTCTGCCTTATGATAGTCCTCTATGGTTTTTCTGGGGTAATTGTCTCCTTTGTTGTCGCATTTCCATGTCAATTGTTAACTCTTTTTGTATTAGGACTATTCTTTATATGTATGTCGAGGTCCTTTTGCGATTTTCGAACGTTTGGAGGTTGTAGAGTCCCTAGACAAAAGACCAAGGTAATAGTTTCCGCACTCGTATGCCTTATACTATTATGTTTGCTAGAATCAATTATGCTTACCATATTTAGTGCTAAAATTATATTTATAATTTAAACTTTGTGATGTTAAAATTTAAACAAGTTAAATTTTAAATTTTGCTAACGCAAAAAGCACAATAAATTGTGCCATCACAAAGTTTGCAAAGATATATGTCCAGCAATGACTTGCTATTAAGTTGTTGTTAAATATGTTATATACTATGTGATGATAAAATTTTACTAGCATAAAATTTTATCAAATTCTTGCGAATTTGTGTGCATCGCACACTATCACATAGTATGTAAACCATCCGTCTCACACCTGCTCAAATTACGAGGGTTTTAAATATGATTGATATTAATAAAATTCTTCGTCGGTCAGAATGTAGCAAATATTAGTCTATTAATAGGTATAAAAAAAGAATTTTTGAAAACACTACTTTTAAAGGAGTGTAACATATGAAAAGATTTTTTATATTTGCCTTATTGTTATGTTTGTTAGTGCCTATTATTGCCTTTCAAAGTATAAGCACAATCGCACGTGCAGAGGGCGAAGTGGAATTAACTTGTAAAAGTGCCTGCCTTGTTGATTATAGTTCTGGGAAAATGTTATATGCCCATAACCCAAAGGAACATTTACCTATCGCAAGTATGGTCAAAATGATGACAATTCTCTTAACGCTTGAAGAATTTGATAAAGGAACTCTCACAGAGGATACCATGATTACAACCTCAGAGAACGCCTCAGGCATGGGTGGAAGTCAGGTATTTATAGACCCATACGTTGAGTATAGTGCGGGGGACATGTTAAAAAGTGTTGTTATGGCATCAGCAAATGACGCATCGGTAGCCCTTGCCGAGCATATTAGCGGAAGTGAAAAGGCTTTTGTAGTCAAAATGAATGAAAAAGCCAAAGAACTTGATATGAATGACACATATTATGTAAACTGTACAGGATTGCCATCGCCAGAGCAGTACTCATGTGCACAAGACTGTGCAATAGTGTTAAAAGAGGTAGCAGAGCATGAATTATACCACAAATATAGCACAATTTGGATGGACGAACTTGTTCATCCGTCTGGGAGAAAGACAGAACTTGTCAATACAAATCGACTTATAAGATACTATGATGGTTGTGATGGTGGAAAAACAGGCTCTACAAATGAGGCAGGATGCTGTCTTTCCGCTTCCGCAAAGAGAAACAATATGAGACTTATTTCAGTAATAATTGGTGCAAACAATAGTCAAACACGATTTAATGAATGTACAAAATTATTCAATTATGGGTTTGCAAATTTTGAAAGCAAAAATATAGTTGATATGTCTAATCCTATCATTAATTTGCCAGTTAGCAAAGGCAAAATTGACAATGTTGACTTATATGCTAAGGAGAATTATAGTGTTGTAGTTAAGAAGGGCGATAAGTCAAATCTTGACCTAACTATTGAGAACCCTAAGAAAATATCAGCCCCAGCAAAGCATAATGATGTAGTAGGAAAGGCTATAATATCAGACAATGGACTTGTCGTTAAAGAGATCGACCTTATTTTAAAGACAGATATTGAGGGCTTATCACTAAAAGACTGCTTTGATAAAGTTGTTGAAGCGTGGTAAACAAAAGTAAAACATCCATAAAAAGTGGATGTTTTTTGTTGGTAAGAAATCGGATGTTTTTTGTCGGATAGGTAGGATAATTCTTCATATTTTTTTAGTAAATAAATATAATTTTATTTTAAAATTAAATTACTTTTTGCTAAATCAGTCAAAAACAGAAAATTTTCAATCAAACAACAATCACCGAAAATGAAAATTCAAAATTAATCTCATAAAAGTCAAGAGTAACCATGCAATCTTTCTCGGCTACAAGAGTAAAATATCTAAATTCACGGAAAAATTCTACCTCTTCATTTGACGAGTAGTTATACTTAGGCTCTAAAACTATTTGCCCATATATGTCAAAAATTTCAAGCGTAAAAGAGCAAAATATGTCAGTCATATAAAGGGTATTATCGTTAAACTCACAGTTTTGCGATGGTGTGATTAAATATGAATATGAACTATTTAGTACAACTATTTCAATGCTGTCTCTTGCCATCTGATTTGAGGTAGTGGCGGTAATAAATAAAGTTAATTTACCTGCTTTTAGTCCTACTATACGCTCATTATTAATATCTACTATATTTTCTTCACTAACTTCAAATGAGAGGGTAGCATTATCGTCTGAGAGTTGATAAAAGTTATATACGCTTTGTCCTACTTTTAGCGTGATATTTCTTGCAGATAATGTTAAAGTAGAGGTGGATGAATCTCCGCCAAAAGCAAAATACACAATAAGAAGAATTGAACTAATTGCCAACAATGCAAGGCTGGTAATTATCGAAAGTATCCTTTTAGTCATACATGAAAATATTAGCAAATTTTGTCGAAAAGTACAAACTAAAACATAAAGTTTACAAAATAAAATTCATTTAAATAAAGGCTGTTAGCATGTAAATCTAATTTGATAAAAATCAAATTTGACAATTATTAAAATCGCTTGCTTTTTGAGATGAATTTATAATATAATAAAATCAAAGGGTAACAAGCAAGAGAAAAATTTGTATATGGAAGAGTTAAATCAAGATATTGATAAAGAGCAAAATGCTAAACAGATAGGTGTTTCAGAAGAGGGGGAACAACTCTCTTTTGTTGATGAAAAATATCGATTTAAACTTGATAACTTTGAAGGTCCTCTTGACCTATTGCTACATTTGATAAAAGATGCCAAACTTGACATTATGACAATCAAACTTGCTGATATAACTGAGCAGTACCTTGAATATATGAAAGACCTCGATAGTGTGGATATGGATAGAGCAAGCGAGTTCATTACTGTTGCTGCCACTTTAATAGAGATAAAAAGTAAACACCTTCTTCCTGTCGAGACAGTGGAAGAAGAGGGCGAAGAGGATAGTGAGGCATTGCTTTTACAACGCCTAAAAGAATATGAACTTTTCAAAAAAGAGGGGAAACGCCTTAAAGAACTTGAAGATATAAATAAACTTTACAGAAAACCAGGTAAAGAGACTGAAAAAGTCAAGATTATTATAAAGGATATGGTGCTTGATAAACTACTTGACGCATTTGCGAATCTACTTGCTCGTCAGCAAGCAAGAGGTAAAGAGAAGGAAGAACCAAAGAAGATTGTCAAAGATAGGTTTACCGTCGCTGAAAAGATTGTTTCAATAAGAGCATATGCAAGGGAACATAGACGATTTCCTTTTGAAGAACTTTTCACAAACGATATGACAAAAAGTGAAATGATTAATGTATTTTTGGCATTGCTTGAACTATTAAAACTACAAAATGTAAGAGTTGAACAAATGGGAATTTTCCAGCAAATAAATATTATATCAAACGAGGAAGCGGTATGAATATGTTAGATGAGAAAAATTTAAAGGAGATAATTTATTCGGTTTTGTTTGTTGCAGGCGACGGAATAGAGAAATCTTTTATAGCAGAAAAATTGCAAGTTAGCAATAAAGATTTAGAAAAGGCAATAGAAGAACTCAAAAAAGAACTTAGCGGAGACAAAGGTATTCATCTAATTGAATACAAGGACAAGGTTCAACTTGCTACAAACCCTAACTATGCTTCATATATATCAGACGTGCTAAATCCTATAAGGGAAAAATCTCTTACTCGTGCTGCTCTTGAAACCCTTGCAATAATAGCGTATAAGCAACCAATCACAAAACTTGAAATAGAGGACATAAGAGGGGTAAACTCAGATTATGCAGTGCAAATTCTTATAGACCAAGACATGATTGAGGTTGTAGGGAGAAAGGACGCAGTCGGCAAACCTCTGCTTTTCGGCACTACTGAGAATTTCCTGAAAAGATTTGATATTAAGAATATATCAGATTTGCCTGATTATGATGAACTTTTAGAAAGAATTAGGACTATAAGGTCGGAGGAAGAGACTCAGAGCCAGGATACCTTATTTAGAAATGTTGATGACCTTGAATTTAATGAAGAACTTCCTGATTATCTAAAAGGTGAGGATGTTCAGACAATAGAGGCTGACGGAAATATTGATGTCGACAAAGAAATTAAAGAACAAGACAAAAAGCCTAAAAAAGAAAAAACAAAGATAGATGAAATAAACAAAGACACTATAATCAGTGATGAAAAGGTGGACAAAGATACACTAGCAAGCGAAGATTTTTCGAAAGATTTAGACAAGGTAGATATTAATAAACTATTACAAAGCGACCTTGATGACGATGTTGTTATAGGCAATGTTGTATTTGATAAATAGCACTAAATAAAGTATTATGTCTAAGATACTACATACTATATGTAGTATCTTTTTTAATTACAAAATTAATGAATAAATTTAAAAGTATTCATCATAAAATAGATTATGAAAAGGCGAGTTATTAGTTATGGACATGAATATAATTTTACAAAGGTAAGAGTAAAAATAAAAAGGAAAATTATTTTCAAACTGTTATTTGTCTGCTTAGTCATCTGCGAGGTTGTGTTAGGCATATTATGGGCATTAGATTATTAGTGTTTCTTAGTTTAAAAGCAAAAGAAATAAAAAATACAACAAATTAACAATGAAGTCGTTATATCTAAGCAATTAAAATCAATTTAAAAGTCTAAGGCAATTATTTAAGATGATATAAAAAGTTGTGTACAGATAAAATAATAGAATATGTTACACTTAAAAGGTCTAAGGGTAAATAATAAAATAAACAAATGAATAAAAGTGTGCACAGCAGAATAACAAAATAATAAATTGAGGAAAAAATGAATTTTAGATTATTAAAAAAGAATAGGAAAGCACCTATTCATCCCTCTTTTTTGTTACTTGCAATTTGGTTTATTTTAACAAGAGATGTGTTAGCCTTTTTTACTTTTGTAGTGGTAGTCTTATCCCATGAGTTAGGACATTATTTTATCGCTAAAAAACTAGGCTATAAACTCGACAGTTTTTTTATCGCACCATATGGTGTCAGTTTAAATTACAGTGAAAAAGCCTTTGATAGTAAAGATGAAATTAAAATAGCCATGGCAGGACCATTTGTTAATTTATGCATTAGTCTTGCCATAGTATCTTTATGGTGGATATTCCCTAGTTTATATAATTTTTCCTATACAATTGTCTATCAATCTTTACTTTTAGGGTTATTCAATCTTCTTCCTGCTTATCCATTAGACGGAGGGAGAATATTAGTAGGATTATTGCAAACTTATATGCCTCGTGATAGAGCAGTAAGTGTTACTCGAAAAATAAATTATGTTTTCTCTTTTATCTTTTTAGGATTGTTTTTTGTCTCTTGCTTTATAAATTTCAATCCTTCTCTTTGTCTTTGTGGTGCTTTCCTTTTGCTAGGAATTATAGACTCAAAGTACGAATGTAAATATCAACCTATTTCTATATTTAAAAAGCAGACAAAAAATTTTTCTAGGCCATCAGTTTATGCGGTCAATAGCAATTTGTCAATTTCCACTTTATTAAAACATATAGAGGTAAATAAATTTACAATTTTTGTGGTTAAATTTCCTAGTGGTAAATGTTTGTATTTGGATGAGGAGAAAATAAAAAAACTTTCTCTTGCCTATCCTATCAGCACAAAGATTGAAGATATTTTTAAATAAATTAAATTGATACTTTAAAGACAAAATTTTGTAAAACATTTTATTTTTACTATGCTTTTGTTATGATATTTCAAAAATGCTTTATAATTTTGACAAGATTATCCTTTCATAAAAAATGCTTGTTGTTTTATTGCTATTTTTCCCGAGAATAAAGAAATTTATTTGTGATTTAAAGATTTAAACTATATTTAGGATAAAAACTAAATATTTTTACACAAGATATGGCAAAAGTGCATCTATGTTTTTTCTTTCAAGGTCTTTAAGTTTAGTAAGTATTTCATCTAGTTCGCTTGATACTCCGTGGTGGTCTGCTTGGTCTTTTATGCAGGTAAGAAAGCCCATGAAAGTGCCAAGCAGAAGAAGTTCCGCAATATGTCTTGTAGTTTTGTCTGTCATTGTTGACATATTGATTGAACTCCATAGCCTTGCTTTTTCAAACCAATTATTATCTTTAATGCCCTCAATTTTTTCTGCTTTTGCAAATACCTCACATTCCTTTTCAAGCGCAAGATATTTATCTTCTTCGCCTGCAAGTTCCTTTTGTAGTTTATTATCTTTAATCTTTGGCAATATATCCTCGATTGATTGAATTGCTGTCTTTATATTTTGATAAATTGCATTCATATATTCGGTAACTCTTTCTTTTTCATCCATTTTTAACCTCCTTGTTTGTTATGTGTAGATTTTAATTGAATTATTACAAAATTTAAAGAATAATTTAATTCTTTTTCACAAAAACAAAAATCTTATCATTCTTCTTTAATTTAATGCATACATTTTTTTCTTTTGAGAAAAATAAGGTTATGAAAACAAGTACTAAAATAATTTTTGTGGCTTTTATAGCGGTAACCATACCTTCTCTTGTGTTAGGCGGTTCTATATTCTCTGGTATAATTCCGACAGAGAATGGTTTTTCATTAAATTTTGACGTTAAGGGTATAATAGCAATAATTTTAACAATTATCTCAGTAATTCTAGGTACAATACTTTTTACAAGATTTCTCTCTTCGCTTAGGCTGGAACAAGCCCTGTTCTTTTCAAGTTTGCCTCTTATCATTATTTATGGGGCTATTATGTTTCTGATAGCAGATATGAGTAACCTCAATGGTAATTTTGCAAAATCTGTCCGTTCTCTACTGAATATGTCAACCGAAAATGCTTATAATACGATTTTATGGGCTGTACTTGTAACCATAGTGTTTATAGTTATTCTTTCTCTTAATTTTTTCATAATGTGTAAGCCTATGAACAAACTCGAACGTATAGTCTCACGTCTAGGCGATGGCAAGGTAAAAGAGGATAAATTGCAGTTAGGCGGAGTTAAGCAGTTTAAAAATATTGAGCATGGACTCTATAAGATAAATAATAACTATATGGAAAAGGACAATACATTAAAGACATATAATTTGAAAAAACAAAAGAATTTACCTAAAAGCCTCATGCGGTTTATAGGTATTGATATAAATGAACTTGAACGAGGAAAGGCGGTTAGAAAACAGGCAGTTATGATGTTGATACGTCTTGAAACAGTTATAAACTCTCTTGCGAGCGATTATGAGAGGCTAAACTCTATTGTAAATGGTTTATCACCAATCATAAAAAGGTATGGCGGTTTTATATTAAACTATGCAAATGATAATATATTCTGTATATTTAATAGACCAGAAGATGCGATAGATTGTTCATGCTCGCTGATTAAAACTATTAGAATAAAGAATAAGACAGAGAAAGGAGAACTTAAAGAAAGAATATCTATCCTTTCATGCAAACCTTTGTTTTCGCTTAAAGGAGAAAACGGACAATTAACGATTATATCCGATGAGGCTAAGATACTAGAAAAGATGATTAAAATAGCCAATTTTATAGATGCAAGTGTTATTTTATCGAAGTCATGTCTTGACGAACTGCCGTTAAGATATAAGTTTACGTACAGATATGTAGGTAATATAAATACTTATGAAAATGGTAATATTTTACTTTTTGAGAATTTGGACGTTTATTCTAAGGAGAAAACTAATCATCTAATTAAAAATAAGGGGTTATTTGAGAGAGGAGTTATCTGCTATAATAACGGAGATTATCAAAAAGCCTACAACTATTTTAAAGAGAACATTAGGCTATACCCGAGCGATAAGGCGGGCTATGTCTATTACAATGGAGCAAAAGATAAACTTTCCCAATCCTAACGCTTGGCGCAAACCAAATGTTTGACGATTGTCCGACCGAGTTTATCGTAAATACAAACTTTATTTCCGCTCTCAAACCAAATATTTGACGACCAAACTTAGTTTGGATCATTGTCCGACCGAACTTATCATAAATATAAATCATATCACCGCTCGCTTTGCTGTATAGGTGTGAAACACTCAAACTAAACAAAAAACGTGTGCAATATTATAACATGCAGTGCAATGCTTGACAAATTAAGACTATAAGAGATATAATTATTATGTGAAATGGAAAAAAGAACTAGGCAAGGTTAAAACTTGTCCAAGGTGCGGACTTCAATATATGGAAGGACTTGTCAGTTGTCCAGATTGTGGGCTTATTTTTTCTCGTCTAGATCATGCTACAAATCATGATGCGAAACAGAAAATTAAGCGTTTTGATTTTGATTATATTATCAAAACAAACAAATTGCCGAGTGATGTAAGTTTTATAAGATTGCTCCTTTACTCTATATTCTTTGGAGTTTTCGGTGGTCATTGTTTTTATGTTGGAAGATATTTCAGAGGTGGATTTCTGCTAATAAATTTCTTATTCTTTTTATGCCTAGCAATTTTCAATAGTGAGATTGCCTTAGTAGCAGATGGAGCGTTGCTAGGAGTACTATCTACCATATGTGGCTTTATAATGCTATTATGGATATGGGATATTATTATGATAGCAATCAAACGTTTTAAAGTGCCTATTGCTATTGATCTTGAAAATGAAAGAGCAATTCACGAAAAAGAACAACAGGATAGAGAAAAGTTCTTTAATGAGGTAAAAGAAATAGAAAAAAATGTTGAAATTATAGAGAGACAGGAGATAAATATAGACAAACCAAAAGAAGAAAATATAAAAGAAAACAAGAGGAAAAAAGATGAGAATAGTAGTAGGAATTAGTGGTGGAGTCGACTCCTCAGTTGCGGCTTATCTTTTGAAAGAACAAGGACATGACGTTATTGGTTTATTTATGGTCAATTGGGAGGAAAAGGACGGCAGTTGCACCGCAGAAGAAGATTTTGAAGATGTTAAGAGAGTATGTAACAAAATAGGCATACCTTATTTTTCTGTAAATTATTCAAAAGAGTACTATCAGAGAGTATTTGAGTATTTTCTTGATGAATATAGAAAGGGAAGAACTCCAAATCCAGACGTATTATGTAATAGAGAGGTAAAATTTGGACCTTTTCTTGAACAAGCAAAAAAACTCGGTGCTGACAAGATAGCGACAGGGCATTATGCAAAAAAGATTGAAAAGGAAGGTAAGTACTATCTTGCAAAAGCCGACGATTTAAATAAAGACCAATCATACTTTTTAAATCAACTAAGTCAGGAACAGTTAGGTTCGGTAATTTTCCCTCTTGAACATATTGATAAACCAAAAGTTAGAGAGATTGCTCACAAGTTAGATTTGTCTAACGCAGATAAAAAGGATAGTACAGGTATATGTTTTATAGGAGAGCGGAACTTTAAAAACTTTTTGAAAGATTTCTTGCCAGCAAAACCTGGTAAAATTTTAGATCTTAACGGACAAGAAGTGGGTAGACATGATGGACTTATGTATTACACACTTGGACAACGCAGAGGACTAAATATAGGTGGAAGAAAAGGAGGAAACGGAGAAAGGTGGTTTGTTATCAAAAAAGACCTTGAAAATAATATACTTTATGTTTCGCAAGGTGAGGATGACCTATTATATTCTGACTATTTGCTTGCAAGTGGGATGAATTGGATACCAGAGTTGCCTAACGAAAAGACCTTTAATTGCTTGGCTAAATTTAGATATCGTCAGCCAGACCAAAAGGTTACTGTAACGATACTTGATGATAAGAATATAAGAGTGGATTTCGATGAAAGTCAAAGGGCGATTACCCCAGGACAGTTTGTTGTTCTTTATGATGAAAAAGGTATTTGTCTAGGTGGCGGTACTATTGACAAGAGTTTCAAAAAAGATGGCAAGCAGATAAGTTGAACGTATTGATGGTAGGCTTAGCAGTGAATGTCGGCAAACGCAAGCATTTAAAAATGCTTGCAAAGCACAAGCCTTTTGGCTTGTTGCTCGCCATTTTCTGACAAAGGTCAGGAAATGGGATTTGCCGACATGTTTTATGTATAAAAATAATCAATTTAGCCAACCTATAAATAGGGAGGTTAAAGATGATAATTGCAAATTGGATAGCATTTATTATTCTGCTAATCGGCGGACTAAATTGGGGACTTGTAGGTCTATTTGAATTTAATCTAGTTGCCTTTATTAGTATGGGTAATAAGATAATTGAGCGAATAATCTATATACTTGTCCTTATTGCGACCATTTGGCTAATCATTGCAGCAGCAATAGATGGCGGAATTGTTTTAACAGATGGACTTTATAATAGAGTTTAAAAAAAAAGAACTTTTAGTCAACATGTCTTGAAACTAGCAAAATACTTAAGAGCATAACAAACAATTTATGCTCTTTTTATTTTTCAAAAATAGGACAAAACAAGAATTCGTCAAGGAACAAGTTAAAAAGTTTTAAGTAGCAAAAGTTTTTAATCTTTGACAAATGAAGGTTTTAGAAAATAATTTAAAAAGAGAAATAATAAACCATTATTTTTCTTAACCAGCAAAAAAAATTAAATATATAACAAAAGAAAAACAAAAGTTGTATTATGTTTATAAACAACTTTTGCTTTTTGCTTTTCTTTTAAAAGTGCGCTTGACTTTCGGTGGAACGAAGCGACATAGACTTATATCATATTAAGACAAGTACTCATTTAAATGCAAACTATTATTTTTTTGTTAAAAACATATAAAATTTTTTGAATAATGTGATATAATTCGCTGTAGGGAGGATTTTTATATGAAAGATTTTATAGTGCCTATTCTTACAAATTGTTGCGGAAATGATGAAGTGATAACACCTAAAAGTTTTGCAGAACATGCACCAAAAGAATTTAAAATGGTAAATTATGTAAAAAATAAAAATATCAATAGATGTTATATAATATTTTATGATAAACCTGAAAAAAATAAATTTTTAAAAAATTTAAAAGTTGTTTTCAA
>CALWJU010000043.1 GCA_944381105.1 uncultured Clostridia bacterium
TTGAAGCACAAGAAAAAGCATCTCCATTTACATTTAAGAAATGTAATATTCCAGTTGGTTCAAAAATCACATTTGCTCGCGATGAATCGAAAGTTGCTATCGTGGCTGATGATAAAAAGGTAGAATACAATGGTGAAGTAATGTCTTTAACAGCATTGGCAAAAATGCTTTTAAAATTAGGTAAAGATGGACATGTCGCAGGTCCAAGATATTTCAAATATAATGGCGAATTATTAAGCGATTTAAGAGAACGTTTAGACATTAAATAAAAACTCATTGCCTCTCTTTTTGAGATAAAAGAAATAAAAGAAGAATAGAGAATTGGGTACACTTTAGGGGGCAATCTTAGTGTAATAAAATATAGAGGTGAGATTAAAAAGTAAATATTATTGTAAATTGAATAGAATATATGACTTTAATATTATTATAGAATTATATCACAGATTTACTAAATATTTATAAACTTTATGATATACATAAAAGAGGAGAAGAAAATGGATTCAAAAAAGATTATATCACTTGTAAAAGATATTGAAGAGATTGATAATGTTATCAATAACAATATATTTGACAGAACAGAAGCTGAAGATATTATAAGGAAACATAATTTATCTGATTTAGAAGTCGCATTTTTGAATTCACCACTTAATCCTGGTTATACAAAATTTGAAAATGCCACAGATAATATGATTTTTAATAATTTGCTTCAAATAAAATCAATCTTATTTACGAAACTGCAAAAAGAAATATCGGAAGATAAGAAATAAAGTAACAAAATAATATACACATATAATAAACTTCCTTGGGATAAAGTTTTAGATTTTATTACTAATGATAATTAATAATTTATGCAACAAGAGAATACTGAGATGGTCACACTGAAAGGTGTGGCCTTTTTTTGTGCAACAAAATGTAGGAAAGTGGGGTGGTGGGAATAAAAAGTTGAAATAATTTTTATTGAGACGGTGAAAAGGGTTATAAATTAAGGGATTGCTGGGTTTTGGGTGATTGAAAAGTGTGTTGAATAGTGGTGGCGGAGATGTATAAAAGGGGTTGATTTTGCTTGAAATAGGGAAATTTTTACGCAACAAGAGTGCCTTATATAGAGGGGTATTTTTTTATTTGAGTTAAAAAAAGGTTATTGTTTTTGCCTTTATTTGAATAACGAAACGGGCAGTTTTGTTTTGAGAAACTGCGTGCAAAGTGACTAGAACTAGAGGGTGAAGAGTGTTCGAGCAGAGAGAGGGCAAGTATAAAAGGAGGTGTTTATCAAATAGGGTAATAGAGGATAGGTTAAAACAAGTTGGTGGTCTAAGGTTTAAGTTAAATGTTGAGGTTGGTAAGGGGATTAATGTAAGACTTTGTTAAAGCAGATAAAAGAGAAGGTGACGGCGAAAATGGGCAGTGTTTGGCGAGATAAAAGAGTAACGAAGAAAGTGTAAAGGATAAGGGCATTTTAAGAAAATTGGGGCTTATAATGCACATAGCACAAATCAAGCAAGTGGCTGTTGATTTTTGTTGGGAATTGGAGAAAATAGGTAAATTGATTGTTAAAATTATTGAAGCAGGAAAAGAGGTGGCTCAAAGTGCTGGAAATACGCCAAAAAGCCAAGAAAATAAGGGCATATTTTGACGCAGCATCTAATTGCACTGACGCACTTTGCGCCACCTACGTTTAGAAGTGGGAAACCCACTTTCGCTTTTAGAAGGTTGTTAGCGGTTAGGAATTTTAAACTTATAGAATATATTTAACCAAAGTCGGCTTTTCATTAATTCAAAAAGCTTGGCAGGTAATACTTTTGGGGAACAATTGAACAAATAAAAAATGGAGCTTTTAAACAAAAAATTATTTAACTCATTGCCTCTCTAATTGTGATGAGGAGAATAATTTATGAATGAACAAAATTTAAACAATACAATCGTAATTGATAGAATTTCAAAGAAGGTTTTGAATGAACCAAGGATAAAGATTGACGAAGAGGTCTACGCCGAGGCGGTTTCAAGATTGGTGGATAAATTATTGGTAGGCTTAAGGCAAGGCGAGAGTATAAAGAGATTGACACCGAGGAGTGTGTTTTCATATCAAAAGCCAAAAGAAAAATAAACTAAAAAACTTTTAGGTTTGTGCTGGACTTATGAAAAAGTTTGTGGTATGCGTTTGTGTTGAAAAATATTTAAAGAGCGAAAACTTTATTTTAGGAGAAGCTATGAAGAAAATTGTAATTTATGCTAGATATTCTAGTGACAGGCAAACGGAGCAGTCAATCGAGGGGCAACTTCGAGTGTGTCACGAGTATGCCGAGAGAAATGATTATGTGGTTGTTCACGAGTATATCGACAGGGCGCTTTCTGGGACGACCGACAGAAGGCCTGCCTTTTTGCAGATGATTGAGGACAGCAAGAAAAAAGAGTTTGAGTATGTGCTGGTGTATCAGCTTGACAGGTTTGCGAGGAACAGGTATGACAGTGCGAACTATAAAATGAAACTCAAAAAGAATGGGGTGCGAGTGCTGTCAGCAAGAGAAAATATTTCGGACGATGCCAGCGGAATTTTGATGGAAAGTGTGCTTGAAGGTATGGCGGAGTATTATTCTGCCGAGCTCAGCCAAAAGGTCAAGCGTGGGGTTCGTGAAAGTTTGATTAAGGGCTATTACACAGGTGGGCAGGTTACCTATGGTTACAAAGTTGAAGATAAGAAATGGAAAATTGATGAAGAGCATGCAGAGTTTGTTCGGCAAGCGTTTAATGAATATGCAGTGGGCGAGAAGGCTACTGAAATTGCAGACCACTTAAACGCACAGGGTTCAAGAACGACAACTGGTAAAAAGTGGACAGGCAATGCGATTTCCAAGATGCTACACAACCAAAGATATATGGGGATAGAAAAGTTTGGCGGTGAGATTTTTACAGATGTAATTCCTCCGATAGTTGAAGAAAAGTTGTGGCAAGTGGTGAATGGCATGATGAAACAATACCGCAGGAACTACAAAAAGGACAAATATGACCCATACTTTTTGACTGGTAAAATCTTCTGTGGTTACTGCGGTGAGAGTGTGATTGCCGAGGCGGGTTCCAGCCATTTGGGAACAAGATATAAATACTATAAGTGTCGCACGAAAAAGGTTAAGGGTAAGTCGTGTTTGCTTAGGAACTACCGCAAGCATGAACTTGAACAACTTATCATTGATAAAACTAAAAAATACATTTTAACCCCAAGAAAAATTGAAGAGATTGCGCATATGGTTGTAGACAGATATAACTCCGAGATTTCAAACAATGTTGTGCTTAAATGCCTTGAAAAGGAACTCAGGCAAATAAACAATAAAATTAACAGTCTTGTGAAAAATATGGAGCAGGGCATAGTTTCACTTACCCTTCGTGAAACACTTTACAAACTTGAAAATGATAGGGCGGATATTCAACTTAAAATTGCCGAAGAAAAGAGTAAGTTTGATAAGCCACTAAACTTTGAAGATGTCA